>JANKMV010000137.1 GCA_024650095.1 Bacillota bacterium
TGTATTCACCTCCTTACAATAAGATACTAGAGAATATAGCGACAAATGTCAAAGTAAATATTTTTTAATTCATTACAAGCCCACCATCGACAGCAATCACCTGGCCTGTTATATAGGCCGCCTGTTTTGATGCTAAAAACACAACGAGGGCGGCAACATCCTCTGGGCTTCCTGTACGACCGAGTGGTATTTGCTTTTTGATGGATTCTTTTAGGTTTTCGGAGAGTACTGCTGTCATCTCTGTATCGATATACCCTGGAGCAATGGCATTTACAGTAATCTGGCGTGGGGCCAATTCACGTGCTAGAGATTTCGTCATACCCAGCAAACCTGCTTTAGCGGCAGCATAATTAGCCTGCCCAGCTCCGCCGATTAAACCAATAATTGACGCCATGTTGATGATGCGCCCCCCCGTCTTCTGCTTTAAAAAGGGACGAATTGCAGCTTTTGTGCAATTAAAGGCGCCAGTCAAGTTCGTGTTGATAACTGCGTGCCAATCTGCGGGCTTCATGCGAGCCATAATATTATCACGAGTGATGCCCGCATTATTAACTAGTATATCAATTTTTCCGAAATTATCAAGGGCAGCATTTATTAGCTTTTCACAGTCTTCTACTACCGTTACATCAGCTTGCACGACTATGCCTTTGCCACCGATATTCTCCACTGCAGCTAGAACTTCACTGGCGGCCTTTTCATTAGTAGTATAGTTAATGACAATAGCTGCGCCTTCACGAGCACATGCGACCGCTATGGCACGACCAATGCCACGTGAGGCCCCACTAATAACGGCTACTTTATCTTCCAAAAGCAAAACTGTCACCCTCTTCTCCACCAAGAGCCTCTAAAACAAATGTCAGTGATTTATGATCCTCTACCTGATGCACCCAGACTCCCGTATTAATTTTTTTCATAAGACCAGTCAGAGCTTTACCCGGACCCACTTCTACAAAACGATCAAATCCGTCAAGAATTAATTTATCCATCGAATCTTGCCACATAATAGAGTGACTAACTTGACGAATAAGTGCATTGCTAATGGCAGCCGCATCAGTAACATAGTCTGCCGTGATATTAGCCACCACCGGAATTATGACTGGACTAATTCGTACCTTTTCCAACTCGGTTGCCAATAACGGCTCGACACTGCGCAGCAAACTACAGTGAAAAGAAACGCTGACGGGCAATTCCACAGTACGTTTTGCGCCCATTTCTTTGGCGAGCTCACAAGCACGACGTAAAGCAGGGAATTCACCGGCAACTACAATTTGCTCTGGAGTGTTATAATTGGCCGTTTCCACAACCCCCAGCTCACCTGCTAGACGACAAGCTTCTTCGACCTTCTCCCTTGGCAACCCCAGAATTGCAGCCATCCCACCAATTCCTGGGGGGACCGCCTCTTGCATCAGACGACCTCGCTTCTGCACCAGCGGTAACGCTTCTTCTAAGGTTAAGGACCCAGCAGCGATTAGCGCGGAGTACTCTCCTAAACTTAAGCCAGCCGCTGCATCTGGTGTTAAGCCATGCTGTCGAAGTACTTCTAGACAGGCAATGCTTGTTGCTACGATGGCAGGCTGAGTAATTTCAGTTTGTTTTAATTGTTCATCAGTACCTGTAAAAATAATGTCTGATAATTTCATGCCAAGCGCTTCATCTGCTTGGGCAAAAACTTGACGCGCGACGGGAAACATCTCGGCCAGCTCACGCCCCATCCCTATATACTGAGATCCTTGGCCCGGAAATATAAAAGCTATTTTACCCATGATATCACCTCAATCGAGTCTAGCAATACATTACTTTTAATGCATCAATGACACTTATTGTTTTACACACTAAATCATTTACAATCTCTTGTGCCGACTCTTCTTTCAAAACCATGGCAGCACTTTGACCGGCCATGACGGATCCGTTTAAAACATCACCCCGTCTGACGGCTGCGGCTAGAGCGCCAACACCAAGCTTTTCCAACTCTTCCAAGCTAGCGCCCTCCTTCTCCCTACGGGAAAATTCTCGCGTTAATTTATTGCGAATGACGCGTACCGGGTGTCCTGATATCTCACCTGTAATTACGGTATCTCGATCCTTAGCTTTTAAAATCATACCCTTATAATGTGCATGCGCGGTACATTCATGCGCACTAATAAAACGTGTGCCAAGCTGTACACCGGCAGCCCCTAGCGCTAGCGCAGCCGCTACACCACGGCCATCGGCAATGCCTCCTGCAGCAATTATGGGGACCTTAACAGCATCCACAACCTGTGGCACGAGTACCATGGTGGTCAGTTCGCCAATATGACCTCCGGCTTCCATGCCTTCTGCGATCATAGCATCTACACCAAGGCGTTCTAAGCGCTTTGCCAATGGGACGGAAGAAACTACAGGAATAATGCGCATACCCTTTTCTTGAAAGCGCTTCACATATTTGCCAGGATTGCCGGCACCCGTGGTTACCACACGTACCTCTTCACGACATAGTAATTCAACCACTTCTTCAACAAACGGAGAAAGTAACATTATATTAACGCCGAAGGGTTTATCTGTCAGCGCTTTTGCCTTCTTTATTTCTTGTTCTAAAACTTCAGCAGGCGCATTGCCAGCACCAATAATGCCCAGTGCTCCTGCCTCTGAAACGGCGGCGGCCAATTCGCCAGTCGCCACCCACGCCATACCACCTTGCAAAATAGGATATTCTACGCCGAGAATATCACATAGTTCTGACTTTAACCGCATATCCATCCTCCTTACTAGTACCTTACTATTGCTGCACCCCACGTTAACCCAGCTCCAAAGCCCACCAAAGCAACCAGGTCTCCCCGCTGCAAACGCCCCGATGTAATGGCTTCGTCTAGAGCAACTGGGATGGATGCTGATGACATATTACCGTATCGGTCAATATTGATCACTACACGATCTTCCGGTAAATTAAAACGCTTACGGGCAGATTCAATAATACGTAGATTCGCCTGATGTGGAACCAAAAAGTCCAAATCGTCTTTGCTACATCCAGCCGCCTCTAGTGCCTGTTGCGTAACCTCACCCATCACTCGTACGGCAAATTTAAATGTTTCATTACCACACATTTTTATATAATGCTGACGATCTGCAATGGTTTGTGCGCTAGCAGGTAGACGGGAACCGCCCCCCGGGATTACCAACAGATCAGCCATTGATCCATCTGCACCTAATGTAAAGTTTAAAAACCCAGGCTGCTCCACGGGTCCTAACACAACGGCGCCGGCCCCATCACCAAATAAGACACAGGTAGTACGATCTTGCCAGTCTAAAAATTTAGACAACACTTCCGCACCTATGACCAACACTCGTTTACAGGTACCCATGCGCACATAAGCACTCCCTACAGATAATGCGTAGACAAAACCCGTACATCCTGCAGACATATCGAAAGCCATGGCATTTTTTGCCCCCAGTTTTGCTTGTACAAAACAAGCAGTGGAAGGCATAAATGTATCGGGCGTCACTGTTGCCACTATGATCAAATCTATTTCTTCAGCGCAAGTCCCCGCAGCATCTATTGCTGACAATGCTGCTTGTGTTGCTAAATCAGATGTATAGACTCCTTCTTCGACCACACGGCGCTCGCTAATCCCCGTACGCGTGCGAATCCACTCATCACTTGTATCTATGATGTTTTCCAAGTCAAAATTGGTTATTATCTTTGGGGGCAGTGCTGAACCAACCCCCAAGATTCCAGCCTCGAGTAGTTTCATACCCAGTACTTCCTTTCCCTTCAAACACGAGAACTACTGTTTATTGATAAGAGTAGCCATTTCCCGTTGTATATGACCGTTTACATCTTGTAGAGCATAACGATAGGCCTGGGTAACGATGGCACTGCGAATGGCACGAGCCTTGGAAGATCCATGACTCTTAATACAAGCGCCACCAATGCCTAAAAACGGCGCACCGCCATGTTCGTCGTAATCTAGTTTATTTTTAAGACGTTTAAATTCTGGCATGAGTAGTGCTGCACCAATTTTACTTTTTAGATTGGCAGATAGTGCTTCCTTAAGCGAAGCAAATAGACCACCGACCATACCTTCCACCGTTTTTAAGAGAATATTGCCTGCAAAACCATCGCAGACAACAACATCAACTTCGCCGTCGAGTACATAACGAGCCTCGACATTGCCTACAAAGCCGGGCAGACTTTCTTTCATTAGCTCATACGCTTTCTTAACCTGCTCATTGCCCTTAATTTCCTCAAGTCCAACATTAAGCAAGCCTACCCGCGGTGATGGTTTATCCAATACTTCTCGTGCATAGATTTTACCCATCAACCCGTAATGAAGCAAATGTTCAGGCTTAGCATCCATATTTGCGCCCACATCAAGCAAGACAATGTTTCCACCTTGAAAGGTGGGTGCAACGATGGTTAGGGCCGGTCGCTCAATTCCTTCCAGTCGACCCGTAATTAGGAGACTGCCTGCCATGAGCGCTCCTGTACTGCCCGCTGAAACCATGGCATCAACGGTACCGTCTTTAACCATTTTGATGGCAACCATCATCGAAGAATCCTTTTTACGTCGTACAGCCATTACAGGAGGATCATCATTCTCCACAATCGTAGCTGCATGAACCAATTCCAGCCTATCTTTTGCAAAGGATTTACCGATAAGGTACTGTTCCAGAACGTCTTGCGGGCCTACGAGAGACAGATGCAAATCCTCTACTTCTGCAATCGCTAACAGGCCACCCTTTATTATCTCAGCGGGGGCATGATCCCCTCCCATAACGTCTAGTGCCACTTTAATCAAAAAACTTCACCTCATTGTAATACATTTGCCACAGTCAAGCTTTTCCTGCGACAAGATTTCTCTGTATAACAAAAACCCTCCTTTACAGGAGAGTAAATGAATGCTGACTATTCCGTTTTTACAGCTTCTCTGCCCTTATAATAGCCGCAATGAACACATACCCGATGAGGCAGTTTGGGTTCATGACATTGAGGACAAGAGATCAAACCGGGCACTGTTAGTTTCCAGTGTGTTCTCCGTTTATGTTTTCTTTGTTTAGACGTTTTTCTCTTTGGTACCGCCATAGTTACACCTCCTCGTACTACTTATCCAGCAGTTTCTTGAGTACTGACATGCGGGGATCCGTATCATCTACTGGACATCCGCACTGTTTTTCATTGCGATCCGCTCCGCAAGTGGGGCATATCCCCTGACATTCTGCGGTGCAAAGGGGTTTTAACGGCAAAGAAGTTATAAGTATATCTCGAGTCATCTTACTTACATCTATTTCCGTTTCCTCATCCACAGGGATCTCATCATCAAACTCTTCGCAAAAAGGCTGTGAGAATGACTGTAAACAACGGCTGCACGTAAGCTTTACGCTTGTGCATAAGCTTCCCACCACTTCCACTTTACCGTCTCGATACGCTACCTTCAAATGAACATCCAGTGGAGCAAGAACTTCAAGATCGTCCTCATCTTCACTGAGGGCTACGTCATCCACAGTAAATGTATGGGTGAATACCTCACTGGGCGCGTTTTTTAAAGCTTCTATCTCTATCTTCATAGAAAAATAATCGCACCTCGCTTGCGCTAAATTTTATTATATAGATGAATAACTTTATTGTCAACATGTACCGAATCCTCGTATCACCGTATCTCTGCTAGGTTTCTTGCCACTTGACTACAGCTTCTGCCTTCAGGTAAAACCACCTATTAGAGGGGAAAAATCTATCAAACTACTGGCAAAGCAGCGCCACTTTCTACTTTTGCATTAAGTCCTCTAAGAAGATCAACACTTCATCTAATGTGTTCACTTGTACCACCGTGATGGAGTTCGCTGCGGCCTTGGCATCTTCGTAATTATCTAATGGGGAGATGAAATAGGTTGCGCCAGCTTCCTCTGCAGCTTTAACCTTTTGACGCACACCACCAATAGACCCCACTTCCTCTTGTAAGTTTATGGTACCTGTACCCGCGATTTTCTGCCCTGCCGTTAAGTCGCGTGGATCGAGTTGATTGATGATTTCAAGCACAAACATCAATCCAGCAGACGGACCTGATATTTCACCCACTTCAATGGTAATATCCACTGGCAACACAGGGT
>JANKMV010000138.1 GCA_024650095.1 Bacillota bacterium
CGGTTTCTTAAACGCGCGCTTGCAGTGCAAAGAAACTGTTTAGTTTAAGATTAATCGAAATCGCCTTTATACTTTGTTAGCTGATTTGCAAATTTATTCATGCCACACACGCTATTTTATCCTGGATTTAGAGAGTAATAAGAACACGAATAGTTAAATTAAATGAAAGATTGTGAAATAATACATTAATGTATTGTTAAAATGGACAACTTTTGCTATACTTCTAACTAGAATACTTAAGAAAGGAATGATGAAGAAATGTCAGCAGAAAAACTTAACATTGCAGAAGAATTGAAAGTAGTCGGCGAGTATCAAGCTTTTCCGTTTTTTGGTGGTCCCCCAATGACTTCACCAAAATATAACACGCCTATTACGCCCAAAGAGAACTTCGATCGTTTTATGAAAGGAGAAAAACCACTTTGGCAACCTAATGGTTTAGATTTTGTTACTCTTGTTCCGAGAGTAGTTCCCGATAACGTTGCCAGAGCTTTTGTCTTTGATGCTGAACCTTTAGACAGCTTAAAGGAAGGCGGCGGCATAGATTGGTTTGGTGTAGAATGGGAATATGTTCCCAAGGTAAACGGCTCCATGGTACGTCCAGGCGCACCCCTTAAGGTTCCCAATGTTGCCGAATGGGAAAAATATATTACCTTCCCCAATTTAGACGAAATGGATTGGGAAGGAAGCGCTGAAAAAAATAACAAATTTCTTGCCGGAGATCGTGTAAAAATTGTATGGGTTATGAATGGCCTATATGAAAGACTCATTTCTTTTATGGAGTTTGAAAATGCCGCGATTGCTCTTGTCGACGAAGACATGAAAGCTGGCGTACATCGTCTTTTCGATGCACTAGCTAATTTTTATGATGAAGTGTTCGAAAAGATTAAAAAATACTATGATGCCGACACCATTTATTTCCATGATGATTGGGGCTCTCAGCGGTCACCTTTCTTCTCCATTAGAACGGTGCGCGAGATGTTAGTTCCTTATCTGAAGCGTATTTGTGATTCTGCTCATAAACGTGATATGTATCTTGATCTACATAGCTGCGGTAAAGTAGAAAAACTTGTGCCTGCCATGATTGAAGCTGGCGTTGACATTTGGTCAGGTCAGATTATGAATGACAAGCTTGCTGTGGCAAAAGAATACGGTGATAAGATTAAAGTTTCCGTTGCTCCCCTCGTTGACCGCCGTACCGCAACGCCAGAGGAAGTATTCGAAGCTACCAAAGAACTGATGGAAACTTATGGTCCTGTTCTTAATAGTGTTCTTATTTCAGCCGGTATGGGTGGTAGTCCCGCAACATACGAATATATTTATACAAAAACTCGTGAAGAATTTGCAAAATAAACCTAACATCAAAGATTAAACGCACAAAAATATCTATTACTTATTAGGAGGAATCATGATGTCTATTGTTAACGAAATTGCAACAGCCGTTGAAAACGGTAATGCTAAAGTTGTAGTTACTCTTGTGGAAAAGGCCCTTGCCGAAGGCGTATCCGCAAGTGAGATTCTCAACGTCGGTATGATCGATGCTATGGGTGTTGTGGGCGAAGCTTTTAAAAACGACGAAATCTTCGTTCCCGAGATGCTTATCGCTGCCCGGGCTATGAAAAAAGGTGTTGAAATTCTTACTCCTCACCTTAAGGCTGCTGGCTCCGAGCCCATTGGCAAGCTGATTATTGGTACGGTCGTAGGTGACCTCCATGACATCGGTAAAAACTTAGTCGCAATGATGATCGAAGGCGCTGGCTTTGAGGTCACAGACCTTGGCGTTGATGTGCAACCGGATAAGTTTGTTGAAGCAATAAAAGCGAATCCTGAAGTTAAAGTGGTTGCTCTCTCCTCTTTGCTCACAACTACAATGCCTGCTTTAAAGGAAACAATTGATGCCATCGCTGCAGCCGGACTCAGAGACAGAGTTAAAATCATGATCGGAGGCGCTCCTGTTTCTCAGGCCCACGCCGACGAAATTGGCGCTGATGGATTTGCCGAAGACGCAGCCTCTGCTGGCACGCTTGCCAAGAGTTTGCTCTAAAGCTACGAGATAATTTACAACCTGAATAAGGCAACAACCCCTATGGTTACTTTCATAGGGGTTGTTTATTTGTACACAAACTATATATAATCTATAAGCCGGTCACTTGGCGATAGCCGATGGCTTCCGCTAGTTGACGGGGTAAAATTTTCGGCTCATCCTCTAAATCCGCAATGGTACGCGCCACTTTGAGGATGCGATCATACCCTCTGGCACTCAGCCGAAGCCGGGAAAAAGCATGCCGTAATAAATCGCGTCCGGCCGCATCTGGCTCACAATATTTCTGAATATGCTGGGGAGCCATTTGCGCATTACAGGAAAGGCCATCCTGCATAAAACGTTCACGTTGTCGTTGACGCGCGCGGGCAACACGTTTAGCAATGGTTTCCGATGCTTCACCATTGCCATGACCTGCCACCTCATCATAACGTAAACGGGCAACCTCGACAAACAAATCCATACGATCCAATAATGGACCCGAAATTTTATGCCGATAATTATGGATTTGCCGCTCACTGCAAGCACATTCGGTATCTGCATCTGAAAGCATACCGCAGGGACATGGATTCATGGAAGCGAGTAGCATAAAGCGAGAGGGAAAAGTGTACGCTGCCATAAGTCTGGTGACTGTTACATACCCTTCTTCCAATGGTTGGCGCAGAACTTCCAATGTTTCACGGCGAAATTCTGGTAATTCATCTAAAAATAGCACCCCATTATGTGCTAAACTCACTTCACCAGGGCGAGGACTGCGTCCCCCTCCACATAATGCCGCGGGTGTGAGGGTATGATGTGGGCTGCGAAAGGGCCGCTTGGTAACTAACCCTGTGTTCTCCTTGAGAAATCCCGCTGCGCTATAGATTTTGGTCGTATCGAGGCTTTCTTCTTCCGACAGTGGTGGTAGAATAGATGGCACACAACGAGCCAACATGGTTTTCCCAGAACCGGGTGGCCCCGACATTAAAACGCTATGTCCTCCGGCCGCAGCCACTTCCAGCGCTCTTTTTGCCCCTTCCTGTCCCTTCACTTGTTTAAAGTCCGCCCCTTCTTTTACCTTATTGCTTCTCCCTTTAGGTAATGGTGGCGGTACCATCCTGCCAGATAATATGGCGAGTGCCTCAGCTAATGAGGTTGCACCAATAATATGTACACCGCGAACCAGTGACGCTTCCGCTGCATTGGCGAGCGGCAAAAGAATGTTACGACAACTCGCGTCCCGTGCTGCCATCACCATGGGTAGGACGCCCCGTACAGCTCGTAGCTTCCCGTCAAGGGCCAGTTCACCTAGAATGGCCCAAGGTATGTCCTCGAGTTGTAGTTGCCCGCTCGCCTGCAAAATACCCATCGCTAACGCTAAATCAAGCTGAGGTCCCTCTTTCTTTAAATTGGCAGGTGCCAAATTAACAATAATACGCTGCTGCGGAAACTGAAAGCCACTGTTTTTTATGGCCGCACGCACACGGTCCCGTGCTTCGCGTACGGCAGCATCGGGTAAACCCACGATATCAAAACTCGGTAATTGGGACGAGAGGTATACTTCCACATCCACCATCCTGCCTTCGATCCCCACGATCGTGCAGCCAGTAACTCTGGCAAGCATCACGGTCCCTCCTATTCCATTTTGTTCCATTGTACAACAAACACACGTTCGCGTCAATCTTTGTCCTGCTTCTTACTCACATAAGCAGGAGGATTAAGAATAAACTAGAAAAGATGACATAGGAGTACTCTGGACACTAAAAGAAACGAGGTTGTTTTTATGAGAAAAAAATCATACGTTCGTTTACTTCTTTTTGTCCTTTTGCTAGTTATCTTCTTTGTTTATTTTCTACAAGCGAAGAGTCAAATTCAAAGCACAGTTACACATTTTTTCTCCTTGGCCACCACGGGTAATGAGCAAGCGAGTACATACCTTACGCCAACACTGGCGGACCAAGATGATCTTCTCACTGCGCTTAAAACAGAAGGATTATTTACGCTGGCGCAAATTGAAAATATACGCTTCAGCTCCCACACCCGTGCTTCTGTCCAAGTAGAAGTGCGCATCGGCGACGAGTTAAAACAGATAAACCTTGTAGTAGTGCGAGAAGCTGGAAAGTGGCTCATTCAATCCATACCCGCAGTGACTGTTGCCGCACACTCACTGGTCGCCTCTGTCACACAAGGCGCAGTAGATCTTGTCCATGCGCCAAATCATGCTCCTATTCGTTTCTCGTCAGATATAGCAGTGACTGTAGGGAATGTGGGGTTTGCAGTTGCGCTGGATGATACCTTACTGTATTTTAAACCATTAGCAACAAAAAAGATGACGAAACTACTGACAATAACAGGTAGGTTACTAGAAGATGAAACTTCGGGGAATCATCATTTAGCAGCGGACGTCTCATATTTTAAACGAGAAGCAACTGGCTTTAACGTGGTGGATGGCGACTCATTAATCGTAGGCATGGAAGATTTGACGCTCTATGTACAAGATGAACAAGTGCAAGCAGTGATGCTACCGGAACAATATGTACCACAACAAATTCGTGTCGTTCTTAATACAACAGGCTTTAACGGGTTATCCCACCAAGTCGCCACTCTTACTGCCACCACAGCGTACTCCTTAATAGACAAAGTGGCAGGTAGCCAGCGTCGTTTTAATGCAGGCCAAATGCTGACGTTTACACCGAACAGTCGCGGTATCGCAATAACCTTGCCGTCTGGAGAGACCCAAATTTTTCAAAACCGTTTACATCTTGTGCCCGATGGTTTAGGTCGAGTGCAAATGAATACACTGCGGCGCGGTAACCCCGCCTTTACCCCGTCATACCGTGGGCAGCTAGAAGTAAATGCGCATAACGGCTCCTTGATACTTGTTAATGAAGTGCCCCTAGAGGCGTATCTCTATTCAGTGGTACCTAGTGAAATGCCAATTAGCTTTGGTACGGTTGCGCTACAAGTACAGGCCGTAGCCGCTCGTTCCTATGCGGTGGCAAGCATTTATCGTAGTGGTTTTCGCTCATATGCCGCTCATGTAGATGACAGCATATCATCGCAAGTCTATAACAACGTCCCCGAATATGAGGCAAGTACAGCTGCAGTCAATCATACAGCGGGTGTAGTCGTGAAATATCAAGGGGCAATAGCGGATACACGTTTCTTTTCTACCTCAGCTGGAGTGACCGGAAATTTTGAAGAAATTTGGCATGATCAAGAGAGCGGAGCCTTTCCGGGTCCTCCACTGCCCTATCTCACATCCAAGTCACAGCTACGAACAGGGCAGTTACCCGCGGTGAGTACAGAAGCGGGCGCCCGCGAGTTCTTTGCCTCTACCAATTGGGATGGCTTCGATAAAAACTCACCCTGGTTTCGTTGGCAAGTGGAAATGAGTCGAAGTGAGTTGGAAGCGATTTTACGCCGCTATCTACCCGAACGATATAGCATGCAAGCGGCATATGTTTTAACCGCCGAGGGCAATACATTTGTTAGCAAAGCACTGCCCGAAGATCCGCTAGGTGAGCTACAAGATCTGAGGGTCATTCGCCGTGGTGAGGGTGGCAACATAATGGAACTCGAACTGGTGGGCACAAATGGCACCTACCGTCTGCTAAAAGAATACACAATCCGCTTTACACTACGTCCCATTAAAGTTAGCAGTGGCAGTGATGTAATTCTTGCTCGCCACGATGGATCCACCTTAGCCAACTACGCCATCCTTCCCAGCGCATATCTAGTCTTCGATATTAAACGTAACAGTCAGAATGCCATTACATCCATCCGTTTTCAGGGGGGAGGGAATGGCCACGGTGCGGGCATGAGCCAATGGGGTGCTCGAGGGTTAGCTGAAGACGGACGTACCTTTGATGACATTGTTTTGCATTACTATCCTGACGGCACTTTGGAAAGAGCATACTAAAAGAACGTCTTTAACCGTATAGAATAAAAAACACGGTTAATATTCTCCTTTCCCGTAATCTGAGCTGATAACCAAATGGTTTCAGCTCAGATTTTACTCTTAGAACGAGAAGATAAACATTT
>JANKMV010000139.1 GCA_024650095.1 Bacillota bacterium
CGTAACGAACATTACGGCCCCTGTCCTCTTCTTATGAATGGTCATACACTCGAATATATTTGTATTAAACGTAATGCATGACGATTAATGGGTAAAATGAAGATGCGAAGAAAATTAACATTGAAAATGAATGTGATGCTCTTTCACTGATGTTGGGGAGTCTCACCATAAGTATAAATAATAAAAATTTGTTTTCACCACAAGGGAATGTGGGTAGAACAAAGAAAGAGAGCTGTAATATGCTAAAGGGAGGTAAGAAAAAAAATGAATGATAAAATACTTGTGGGTATCATCATGGGTAGTGACTCCGACCTACCTGTAATGCGTGCCGCTGCTGAAGTTTTAGAAGAGTTTAACGTCACTTATGAGCTGGCAGTGATGTCTGCCCATCGCACACCCGCCCGCGTGGAAGAGTTCGCTGCGGGTGCCGCTGCTCGTGGTATGCGTGTGATTATAGCCGGGGCAGGTGGGGCAGCCCATTTGGCTGGTGTCGTGGCGGCTTTTACAGCATTGCCAGTGATTGGTGTGCCGGTTTTAGCGGCATCACTGGGCGGTGCCGATTCCTTATATTCCATGGTACAGATGCCGTCAGGTATTCCAGTGGCCACGGTTGCCATCAATGGTGCGAAAAATGCCGGACTGCTTGCCGTTCAGATTCTTGGCACAGGGGACGAAGCACTACGTACACAAATGGTGGCTTATAAAGACAAGTTACGTCAACAGGTGGAAGATAAAGCAGACAAATTGGCCGCGCTTGGCTGGAAACAATATCTGGCAGAGATGCAGAAGTAAACGATTCTCATTAATAGCAAGAAGGAAGGTAGCAGCCGCGGGGCTGACGAAATAAGCAGAGGTGAATGTGGTGATTGAACGCTATACACTGCCGGAGATGGCAGCCATTTGGACACTGGAGAATAAATTTAAAAAATGGCTGGATATTGAAATATATGCTTGTGAAGCCTGGGCCCAACTGGGTGTTATCCCCCATGACGCCGTCGTGGCCATTCGTGACAAAGCCACCTTCAGTGTGGAGCGGATTTTGGAAATTGAAGCACAGACGCGACATGATGTGGTGGCGTTTACCCGTTGTGTGGCTGAGAGTTTAGGGGACGAATCTAAATATGTCCATTATGGCTTAACTTCAACGGACGTGGTGGATACCGCCATGTCGGCACTGATGACAGAAGCCATCACATTGATTTTGCAGCAACTATCAGCGTTGACAGATGTACTCAAAGATAAGGCTCGCGAGCATAAACTAACGGTAATGATGGGCCGTACCCATGGTGTGCATGCTGAACCCACCACCTTTGGTTTGAAAATGGCGTTATATGTGGCGGAAATGGATCGTAACCGCACGCGCTTGGAGCATGCCCGTGACAATATTGCCTTTGGCAAGCTCTCTGGTGCGGTGGGCACGTATGCTAATCTTCCCCCCTCGGTGGAGGAATATGTTTGTGAGAAGATGGGCTTGAAACCAGCACCCATCTCAACCCAAATTTTGCAGCGTGACCGTCATGCCGAATATATGACCACATTGGCTATTGTGGCGGGCACGCTAGATAAATTGGCCACAGAAATCCGTGGCTTGCAGAAAACGGAAACGCGGGAAGTGGAGGAACCGTTCTATGCAGGACAAAAAGGTTCTTCTGCCATGCCCCATAAACGCAATCCCGTTAACAGTGAACAAATCAGTGGACTTTCTCGCGTGGTGCGGGCTAATGCCATGGTGGCACTGGAAAATATGCCGCTGTGGCATGAACGGGATATCTCCCACTCTTCATCAGAGCGGGTAACCATTCCTGATAGCACTATACTCGTACATTATCTTTTGCGCAATATGACACGTATTATCCGTGATTTACATGTCTATCCGGAAAATATGAAACGCAATATGGAGCGCACCTTGGGGCTCACCTTTTCACAAAAAGTGTTACTTACTTTAATTGAAAAAGGAATGACAAGAGAAGCCGCCTACGATTTAGTACAAAAGCATGCTATGAGAGCCTGGGATGAGCAACGATCGTTTCAAGACATTTTGTCTGCTGACGCAGAAATTATGGCGACGCTGACGGAAGCAGATTTAGACGGCTGCTTTGATCCTGCTTATCACGTGAGACGTGTGGACGAGATCTTTGCTAAAGTGGGTATCTAAACAGGTTTTAGATAGTGCAAACATAAGAAGAAAAGGAGATGAAAAGATGGAAAGAAAAGATTTTTTGTATGAAGGGAAAGCCAAACGCATTTTTACCACCACAGACCCAAATTTGGTACTGGTTGACTATAAGGATGATGCCACAGCACAAAATGGTTTAAAAAAAGGTCAAATTGCCAATAAAGGTGTGCTGAACAATAAAATCTCCACGTTCTTCTTTCAACTTTTAGCTCAACACGGGATTGAAAGCCATTTTGTTGAAATGATTAGTGAACGCGAGATGCTAGTGAAAAAACTAGATATTTTACAAATCGAAGTGGTTTCCCGCAATATCGCCGCTGGGAGTCTGGCCAAGCGTTTAGGTTTACCCGAAGGCACAAAAATGAGTCGACCCATCTTGGAGTTTTATTACAAGGATGACGAACTGGGTGATCCCATGATTAACGAATATCATATTTATGCTCTGGAGCTAGCTACAGCAGAGCAGGTCAAGCAAATCTCCACCGTGGCGCTGCAAGTAAATGATATTCTAACAAAATATCTACGGCAACGGGATCTTCTCTTGGTGGACTTTAAGCTAGAATTTGGTCTTCATCAAGGCCGTGTTCTCTTAGGAGATGAAATATCTCCGGATACCTGTCGTTTCTGGGATGCCAACACCATGGAAAAATTAGATAAAGATCGCTTCCGCCGGGATTTAGGTGGCGTAGAGGAAGCTTATTTGGAAATATACAATCGCTTGACGGGGGGCCAACCCCTTGATGAAGACGCAAAGTGAAGTAGTGTACAAGCACAAAAAACCGTGGCAGGAGGCAATTTCATGTACCCTGAAATAATGGAGCTCGAAGAAGACAAAATGCATGAGGAGTGTGGGGTGATTGGTATTTATGCCCCCGGTAGTGATGTAGCTCAACTTACCTACTACGGACTATATGCACTGCAACATCGTGGCCAGGAAAGTGCTGGTATTGCCGTGTCTAATGGTAAAACGATTAAAGGTGAAAAGGGCATGGGTTTGGTCTCGGAGGTATTTCAGGATACAAGTAAATTTGATCGTCTTCAGGGGCATTTGGCGGTGGGACATGTGCGTTATTCCACCACGGGCTCAAGCCTTCTGGTCAATGCGCAACCTCTGATGGTACGTTACCGCAATGGACATCTCGCCATCGTGCATAACGGTAATCTTGTTAACGGTCGGCAACTGCGGCTCCAACTAGAAGAGGACGGATCTATTTTCCAGGCAACGACAGATAGTGAAGTGATCGCACACCTCATTGCTCGCTCGGGAGAACAAGACATTGAAAACGCAGTAAAAAAATCGCTACCCCACTTGCGTGGTGCCTATACCTTTATCCTCATGACACCAGATAAAATCGTGGGCATGCGCGATCCCTACGGCGTTCGCCCACTTTCGTTGGGTAAAACAGCTAATGGCTATGTACTAGCGTCGGAAACGTGTGCCTTTGACACCGTGGGTGCAGAATTTGTCTGTGATATTGATCCGGGAGAAATGGTGGTCATTGATGAAAATGGGCCTCGCTTTGAACGCTTTGCGAAGGCAGAA
Source organism: Bacillota bacterium (assembly GCA_024650095.1). Taxonomy (GTDB): domain Bacteria; phylum Bacillota; class Dethiobacteria; order Dethiobacterales; family Dethiobacteraceae; genus JANKMV01. Next base: position 3,720 of record JANKMV010000139.1, read on the forward strand.
AAACAGGCGTTATGCTCATTTGAATTTATTTATTTTGCTAGACCCGATAGCAATATTCATGGCCGCAACGTGCATATGGTACGAAAACGGCTAGGGCGTCGTTTAGCCCAGGAGTTTCCGGTGGAGGCCGATATTGTCACCGGTGTTCCCGACTCATCCCTTTCGGCGGCTACCGGTGTGGCTGAGCAGTTGGGTTTACCGTATGAGATGGGTTTTATCAAAAACCGGTATATTGGGCGCACCTTTATTCAACCCTCTCAGGAAATACGCGAGTTGGGTGTACGTCTAAAACTAAATCCGGTGCGGCAGATTGTGGAAGGAAAACGCGTGGTGATGGTAGATGACTCCATCGTACGTGGTACCACCTCCCTGCGCATCATTGAAATGCTACGGAATGCGGGTGCCACAGAAGTGCACGTGCTCATTAGCTCGCCACCCGTTATTTCATCTTGTTTCTATGGCATCGATACCTCATCGGCGGGGGAATTAATTGGGTCTCGCATGACGGTGGAGGAGATGACCAAAGCCATCGGTGCTGATTCACTTGGTTTTTTAAGTGAAAAAGGTATGTTGGCATGCATGAATTTGCCCACAGATGGCTTCTGTACAGCCTGCTTTAGTAATTGTTACCCCATTGAATTAGATGAACATGCAAATGACAAAAATTTAATCGATGAAGAAGATGACGGGGGGTGCGGTGGCTGTGGCGTACACGTATAAGGATGCGGGTGTAGATATTGATGCGGGCAATGAGGCGGTTCGTCTCATGCGTGCTCATGTACAATCCACCTTTCGTCCCGAAGTCTTAACCGACATTGGTGGCTTTGGGGGCTTATTTGCTCTAAATCAACAAAAATACCAGGAACCCGTGTTGGTTTCTGGTACAGACGGTGTGGGCACCAAGCTAAAGGTTGCCTTTATGTTGGACAAGCATGACACCGTGGGGCAGGATGCCGTGGCTATGTGTGTCAATGATATTGTGGTACAGGGAGCAGAACCCCTTTTCTTCCTTGATTATTTGGCCGTGGGCAAACTACAGCCACAAAAAGTTGCAGACATTGTCAGTGGTATTGCCGCAGGGTGCCGCCTCGCTGGCTGCGCCCTCATTGGTGGAGAAACGGCAGAAATGCCCGGCTTTTATGCCGATGGCGAATATGACTTGGCCGGTTTTGCAGTGGGTGTGGCAGAACGTGCTCGTCTCATCGATGGTAGTCGTACACAAGTGGGTGATGTAGTAATCGGTCTTCCTTCTGTAGGATTGCACAGCAACGGCTACTCCTTGGCACGCAAGGTGCTATTGGAAAAGTCAGGTTGGACGCTGGCGACAGAGCGACCAGAATTAGGAAAAACGCTCGGTGAAGAAATGCTAACACCAACCAAAATTTATGTACGCGCGGTGCTTGATTTGTTAGCTACCGTTAGTGTTTGCGGTATGGCTCATATTACAGGCGGTGGTTTGCCTGAAAATATACCACGTTGTCTGCCGCCGGGACTTGGTGTTACCATTAATAAAGTAGCCTGGGTAGTTCCACCCGTCTTTACGTTAATACAAGAAGTGGGTAAGGTGCCTCAGGACGATATGTTCCGCACCTTTAACATGGGTATAGGTTTTGTTCTCATCGTGCCGCAGCAAGAAGCAGCGCAAGCTTTGTCGGTCTTACAGGAAGCGGGGGAGGCACCCCTTTGTTTGGGTGAAGTTGTCAGTGGTGAGGGAGTGCGTTTTTAGGATAATCTCCAAAAAGGGGAGGCGAAATGATGAAGAGGATTGCGGTGCTTGCTTCGGGGAATGGCACCAATTTACAAGCGATAATCGATGCCGTGGGCAATGGCACCATTGAGGGTGCCCGCGTCACGTTGGTGGTCAGCGACAGAAAAAACGCCTACGCGTTAACGCGTGCCCAAGAACACCAGATCACAACGAAATACCTCCGTGCCGAAAGCTATATTTCACGGGAAGAGTATGACCGTGAGCTTGTTACATACTTAGAAGAGAACAAAATTGATTTAGTGGTGTTAGCAGGCTTTATGCGCCTCATTACACCCTACTTTGTCTTGGCATACCAACATCGCATCATGAATATTCACCCTGCCTTACTCCCTGCTTTTCCCGGCGCTCATGGTGTGGAAGATGCGCTTAACTATGGCGTTAAGGTCACCGGTTGTACAGTACACTTTGTGGATGAAGGTATGGACACAGGACCCATTATTTTACAGGAAGCAATTCCAGTCTACGATCAAGACACGACAGACAGCCTGCATCAACGGATCCATGTGCTCGAATATAAGATGTATCCTCAAGCCATTAATCTGTGGGTGCACGGTAAAATAAAGATTGAGG
>JANKMV010000013.1 GCA_024650095.1 Bacillota bacterium
ATCGTAGCATAATTTGACACTACTTTAGGCATTCCACGCTTAAAGACAATTGGGTATAGTGCCTCACAAGCTTCGAACACTTTTTCCGGCATCCTTTTTACATCAATGCTGATGCCGCTAAAGCTCCTCAATTGGTCTGCTAAAAAGTCAAAAGGCATAGCTGTAAACCCACCGGATCCTGGAGGGGGTCCGGGATAATAACCATAACGTTCCTTCAGAGTTGCAGTTACAGCTGCAGCTTCACGTGGATCATTATAGTAGCCTTGGAGACCTTTAGCAAAGTTCAGAGCCATATTAATAGGATCCGTAACATTGAACGCCTTAAAGTGACGCGGAATGACTCTTTCCAATATGCAATCCCAAGGATTTTCGATTAAGGAATCGTAATCCTCCGGCAGCATACCCACCTTTTCAGGGTGCTGCATCACACCGCTGGAAGCCATTACAAATGATTGCGACTCAAGGAATTGATAAAGAGTCGGAAAGCGAAGGGACGTCAATGAGAAAGGAGCTACGTCAGAATATGCCATCTGACAGATCTGATCGACCTTTTCTTCCTCCACTAATCCGCGATCCCATTGCATTTTCATCAAATCGTAGCCTAAATATTGCATCGTAGCTTCGAAGCCGATCGTTGCATTAATGGGGACCCTCTTCGGAATCTTATTGTCCGCTACATCGTGGAAATTTTCAATTCTTTCCTGTTTCAATGTTTTTACATCGCTCATCTAGCACATCACCCCTAACAAATTTTTACCCCTTCTGCTGTCGTAAACGCATCAGCACCAATCAGCATACTTACTGCTTGGGTTGTGGGGTTACCACCAATCTAACGCTGGCAAACGGCTACAGCTTTTGCGCATCTTCATCTGAAAGATTTGATGCCACAAACTCACGAATTGAACTCAGAACTATTTCGTTTTCCACTGTAGCTTATAATTCCTTAAAACCAATCAAACCTTTCCTCCTTTACTATACTAATTGTACTGAGAGCATTGCTCCCAAATTTAAAACACAGATTACTACTACAAGTTTGGTGACTTGGAGACTTCCATGTTCAAAAGAACTGTTTGGTTACTAAAATAGCGGTTCACGCCTTCCCACGGCATCTCCGCATAGAAGCCCTTTGTTACGTTGTTTTTGCTTCTCAAAACGGCTAAACTAGATGCATCTTTGTCCAACAATTCTGTTAATTGAATGATCAGCTTGAACATGCTATTTATGTGGCATCTTTGGCTCTGATTTAGAGGCTAATATGTAAAAATAAAGCAATCATTGCTTATGTTACATCATAGTATGAAAGCATTTTTTAAATATAATTAATCATAAGTATTGTTTCATGCGTAGCAGTATTTGTCAATATTATATTGACAAATATACACTTCTGGTAGACTTCTCGCTATGGAGACCAGTATAAAAGATGATGGCTCCCCTGTATGATGGAAAACCAGCGTTGAAAAAAAAACACAGGGGGTTGAAATCTCCCGTGGTTACTCTGTTTATTTGGAGTCATACCCAGCTTTCTGTATTTTACACAGTATGACCGGTCAGTACAATATTAGAATACCCTTTTTCCCACTGCGTACCTCGTCGTAAAAGGGCATTGGATTCAGCCATTCGAATGGTGTCTTCCAACGAAGTGTTAATATAGTCAGAACAGCCAGCAGTAACCTCATAAGCAGGTTTAGTATCATCATTAAACAAGTCCGCTAATTTATTCAATGCTTTTTGCGCGCCGACCGACGTTGTTTCTGATAGTAGTACCGCAAAACTGCTTTCTGACCAACGGCCCATTCGATCCGTTTTCCGAAATACTTTTCGCATACATGTAGCGACATGCTTCATACACGTGTGTAGATGTTCATCCTGAAGCATCCCATGCGTATTTTTTGCAGGAAGTACATGAATTATGGCAACTGAAAAGGGATTTTGGTATCGATGATTACGCAGTGCTTCCTGTTCCAATTGTTCCAGCAGTCCCTGACGGCTTAACATTCCGGTTACTCCATCAATGCGTAGCAAAGCTTCTGTCAGCATTTTGTCAGGATTAACATGCTGCACCTGGTCTGCCACATAACGCAGTTTAAGGATTATAGGTTTTAAATCTTGATAACCCAGACATACCCGCCACTCATTTCTATCCAATACAACATATTTAGAAATTGATTCCTCATTGATTTGACCTGTGATCAATTGCATGTCGCAAATATGCACGGAAAATTCACGCACTTCTTGGTAAACCTGACCAGCCAGCTGGCAGTCTTGATATTTTCGAAAAAGCTTTAGCGCATAGGATCCCAATTGAAACACCCGGGCTACTTCTTGCTTCCAATTAACGAAATCTGACAAAGGAATACGCTGTTGGTCATCCATCGTCAATTGCTGGTATGCCTGGTTCCATTGTCCCATCAGCAGTGCATGAAAGTAGTCATCAATTGCGCGATAACTCGGATTTGTTGGGTGCACTATCGCCATCCGTTGTTTGTTTGGTTCAATTCCAGTGACTAGCCTCATCCAATCTCGGTGATACCTTTGTCGCTGTTCTTTATCTCGAAGTACCTCATAAGCCCGATTTATTTGTTTCATACGCTCCATGGCCGTAGGGTTTTGGTTTACATCGGGATGATTCATTTTGGACAAACGCCGATAAGCAGCTTCAATAACTTCTGCTCCTGCTTCATGATGTACTTGAAGAATTCGGTAATAATCCATCAGATAACTCATCGAATATCTCCCTTTTGCCCATCTCCTCTTATGCATTGACGTTAACCGTTTATTGCTGAACATAATGGGTCAATGTATATGAAAGATGAGTCTTTTAAACTATTCACATCAATAAGTGTCTTATTGTACCATCTTCAAAATCAATCTGCTAACTTCATCTGTCTCACTATAGCTTTATCTCATTGAATATTATAACGGCTATTCCTTATTTGGCTTGCGGCTTTACCTGTTGCAGAATGCCACGGATCTCTTTTTGGCACAAAAAAGCCAACCCTCGTGCGAAGGATAAGCCTGATAGCCTTATTCAACGTCAATATTTCTACAGACTTGGTTAATTCATTCATTGAATGCTAGGGAACTCATTGGTTTATCACAAGCAGGAAGGATCGTACAGTTCCCTGTCTTCCATAACAGGTACGCGTCCATTCTCGATCAGAGCTTCGACTTCTTCATTAGTCAAGGGTTCCTTGATTGTTAAACCTTCTTTATATAAGTCCACCGGGGTATACGTTTCTTCCTCCAGAAAGATAACAAGAGGTAAATAAGGATGCCCCGATGAGTTTTCTGCGACTTGTGCAATGCGTCCATCACTTATGCGTACCATTCTTCCCTTGGGATAAGGCATGATCACTTTTGCAAATGCTTGAACGGTGCTATAATCGAAATGCGTATTGCCTAAGCCCAGAATATATTGATAAACTTCATGGGCGGGGTACGCTTTTCGATAACAACGGTTTGTCGTCATTGCATTGTATACATCGGAAATACCGCAGATCACTGAAGACAAATTAATGTCCCGGTCCCGCTTCCCATGAGGATACCCACTACCATCATATCGCTCGTGATGTTCTAAAATCATAGTTGTTGAGCGCTTGCTTAATTGTGGATGTGACTTCGCTAACTCGTACCCTATAAGAGTATGATTTTTTACATCCGTCATTTCATCGTCGGTTAGCTTTCCGATTTTATTGATTGTATTTTGCGGAATCTTAATTTTTCCAATATCATGAAGAAGGGCCCCCATAGCAATTTCTAAAAGTATTCTGCGTCCATAACCCATCTCTGAAGCGATGGCTATAGATAAAATACTAACATCAATAGAATGGGCAAATGTGTATCCATCATACAAACTAAGTGAGTTGATGTTATCAAGAACGCCTCCCAAGGCCAGTACATCATCCAGTATTAGCGCAGCTGATTCCCGCACATTGATATTATGCGAACTTCCTTGCGTAAACGCATACAAGACCTTGCTTGCACGACTTCGCACAACTTCACGAACAGGGGAGTGGACGTCCACCTTCCCGCCTTCGACAAACACAGAATAAAACCCAAACTTCCTCAGTCCCCGGGCATAGCTTGCAGTGAGCACAACGCCCTTTTGCAACATGATTTGTCCCGATGCACCATAAACAGGTTTTGCTAACTTCAATTTTGACCTAACTGCAACATCAAGAGAGACTTCAAGCATATCATTAGCCTCCTGCTAATCCCATGTTATGTTACGTTAAAGCTTTTGCCTACCGACTAATTCATCTACATTCATGATGCTAACGTGTTTTTCCTTACTAAATTTGCAGTGGCTGAGAAAAGACTCGTATATTACCCGTTTCAACATCCATCTCCAATGTTCGGCTCCTCGTGCCCCCCAAGTCTTCTTTAGCAGATCTTATGTTTAATTTTGCAAGGATTGCTTTAACGACTTCAATATTTCTTTCTCCTATATTGAAAACATCATTTCTGATTGATTTCGCACCTCCGTAAAGCTGGATATTCAAGTCACTCTGTACACACCCAAACTGACTACGCATGGCATTAATTAAAATAGGTACGCCAGTCGTTGCATAATAACCTGGTCGAGTTAGAGCGTCGCCATTACATCCAGGTGATGGCAGTGCAATATGAACCATACCCGCCACAGTTTTTTTAGGGCAATACGCCGTTATCGCAACACATGAGGACAAAGCAAACGTTTTCAATTTATCTATCTTCCTGTTGGAAAAGGCATACTCTCCTATACCAATTACAATATCCAAGTGTTCACCTACTTACAATTGATAGTAATACCTGAGGCATGGCTAACAAAGACGTTTGCTTTTCAACAGCACCCAGTTCAAAAGCCGCTCTGGGCATACCGTAAATCACAGAAGATTGTTCATCCTGACCAATCGTTCTCGCCCCTTTTCGCCTCATAGCCAATAACCCTTTTGCTCCGTCGTACCCCATACCGGTCAAAATAATGCCAATGCCGTTTTCCTCGGCTTCCTTTGCCACCGATTCAAATAAAACATCAACTGAAGGGCAGTGGCCATTTACCTTATCCCCTTCAAAAACCTCAATTTTATAACGTTTACCAACTTTTTTTATTATCATATGCTGATCCCCTGGAGCGATACAGACTTTTCCCTGCTCCAGATAATCACCGTTCTTTGCTTCCTTAATATGGAGAGGAAGCTGAGCATTAAGTCTTTCTGCAAACATATTGGAGAATACGGGGGGAATATGCTGCACAATGACCATCCCGGGCATTGTGGGAGGTAGGGACTTGAGAAAATTATACAAGGCTTCTGTCCCTCCCGTTGAAGCGCCTATTGCAATGACTCTGTTGATGGCGATCTTGTTGTTAATGGTACTACTGATCGGCTGTGACGCTGACTGTACTTTCACATTTGCCCGAGCTGCCATCTTAACTTTTACAATTAGTTCCTTGTAAAATGCTTGCAAGTCTAGTGGTGATTTTACATTTGGTTTTGTTACAAAATCTAGAGCCCCTGCACGAAGAGCATCAAGCACCGCTTCACTTATTGTACTTACAACAATTACTGGCAAAGGATACTGCGGTAAGAGTCTACGAATGAACTCGATCCCATTCATTTTAGGCATTTCAACATCACATGTCATTACATCAGGATGAACTTCAAGGATTTTATCTCTGGCATCAAAAGCATCAACCGCTTTTGCCACTACTTCAATTTCTTGATCACTAGAGAGGTTCCTCGCCATCATCTCACGAAACACTAAACTATCATCCACGATTAATACTCTGATTTTCCTACCCACCATGCTACCCTCCTCTCAACACAACACTTTTGTCTCATCGCAATATCAGTATACCTTTCGGTATACTGCTGGCATGATATACTTAAACTTTGTTGTTTCCCTGTTTAATGATTCAGAATGTCCGACGAATAAATATCCACCATTCTCTATTTGATTATAGAACTTACTTACCAGTTCTGCTTTTGTTTTTTCATCAAAATAAATCATTACATTCCTGCAAAATATTACATTAAATTTTTTTCTAAAAGGATAAGTTTTTTCCATTAAGTTGAAGTTCCTATATATGACATCATTTCTGATTTTATCGTTCAGAATGGAGTTTTCATCATCATAACGCTTAAAATAGTTACTTTTCCAATGGCGGGGTAGAGGTGTTATTCTATCGTTGCTGTAAATCCCAGTTTTCGCAATGTCTAAAACTCTTTTTGAGATATCTGTGGCTAAAACTTTAGTATCCCATAATATTTTGTCTCTGCTAAAATAATCATTTAAAATCATGGCTAGTGTATAGGCTTCCTCCCCCGTTGAACATGCTGCACACCAGATTCTCATATCCTTATTTGTCACAGTCTTGCTAAGAAAAGGAAGCACCACATCACGAAAGTAAAAGAAATGATCAGCTTCGCGCATAAAGAAAGTATGGTTAGTTGTTATTTTATTAATAAGAGCGACGGCAGCTTCCCCCGTCTTATCCGAAATGACATAATTTAGATATTCCGAGAAGTTCTCGATATTGCAATTCACTAATACGTTTTGCAATCGACCGATAACAAGTGCCTGCTTCTCTTTCTTAAAATTAATGCCAAAGTTGTCTCTTATGTAATCGGTTAGTTGTTGAAATTCCTTGTCTGTAAAGGACGCTGACAATCATTATCACCTTCCTGATTATTGCGAAAGAGAGCTCTCTGGCTCTCTTTCGCACAGTATAATCCTTCTCTAAAATTAGTACTTCCCGTATTCCTTATCACTCAGGGATATTTCCTTTGTTCTAGTCGCGGCAGCTTCCTGTTGACCCATTAGTAATTTTCTTTCACGACCTTTATTCCCCTCCGATAACTCCAGTTTTTTATGGTCTTCTTTTTCCCTATATAAAGATACTGTTCTGTTCACATCTTTTAGTTTAAATTGCGCCACCTGTTCTTTCATAAGTTCGGCCTGTCCAGCCAATTCCTCACTGGCGGCAGCACTTTCTTCAGAAGTGGCAGAGTTGCTTTGAACAACATCGGATACCTGCATCACTCCAAGGTTCACTTGCTCGATAGCCGATGCTTGTTCATTCGATGCAACGGCAATATTACTTACCAAGTTGGCAACTTTTCCGATGCCTTCAACAATTCTATTCAACGCATCGGCAGTAAGGTTAGCAATTTTTGTGCCACCCTCAACTTTTTTAATCGAGCCTTCAATCATATCTGTTGTTTCTTTAGCCGCGTTAGCGGAACGAGCAGCCAAGTTACGAACTTCTTCTGCAACCACGGCAAACCCTTTACCATGTTGTCCGGCCCTCGCTGCCTCTACTGCAGCATTTAGTGCTAAGATATTCGTTTGGAAGGCAATTTCGTCAATAACTTTAATAATTTTCGAGATATTACTGGAAGAGTCATTAATTTCCTCCATGGCTTTGAGCATATCTTCCATTTGATGGTTTCCCTGCTCCGCATTGACTTTTGCCGATTCTGCAAGGATGTTGGCCTCATCGGCATTGTTTGCATTTAATTTAGTCTGTTCAGAGATTTCTTCAAGGGAAGCTGTGAGTTCTTCTATGGAGCTAGCCTGTTCCGTGGCTCCTTGAGAAAGAACTATGCTCGAGTCGGATACTTGTTTGGAACCAGCTGCTACTTGTTCAGAGGCCGCATTAATGTTAGACATGACATCATTAATGTTTTCCGACATCCGGCTAAAAGAATTCGCTAGAACTCCAATCTCATCCTTTGAGTTAATGTTGATGGTCACGTCCAGGTCGCCATCAGCAATTTTTTCGGCAGCGACAGCTAGGATATTAATAGGCTTCTTAATGCTCGAAGAGATAAATAGAGCTATAATAATCGAGAGAAGCAAACCGATGACAATAATGGTTATCGACTGCTTAATGGATGCTTGAGTTGTAGCTGTATTAAAGGCTGCCGCGTCTTTAGCAGAGTCAACCTTAATTTCTGCTAATCTATGATAGGCTGTTTCTATAGCCGTTCTTAATGGTATGCCTACATCTCTTATTACAATATTAGCTTCATCATGCCGATTCTCTTTCGCTAGTTGGACAACATTTTCCACCATTTCTTCAAATAAAGCAAAATTCTTGGCAAGTTCTTCGCTAAGTAGTTTACCTTCATCAGAAAATAGAGTTGTAACGTAAGTAGCCAAACCGGCTTTAAATTCTTCCTCTCTGGCACTAATTCGGGTTTCTGTTGCAGTGAATTCTTCTGCAGACGTTGCCCGCATTGCAATATATATTTCAGTACGCAAAGCCTGAAAAGATTCTGCTATATATATCATTTCACCTAAAGGTACAGTCATCGTTTCGTATAGTTCTGTATCTAAGTCATCAACAACCTGAATATTTATAATGCCAATCAGACCAACAGCAAGTGCAAATAAAGCAATAAATAAAAAACCGGCGGTTAGTTTTGTACCGACCTTCATATTATAGTACCATCGCATAGTTTTCTGCCTCCCTTATTTTTCTTGGCCTAAATCATTAATGACATTAAACTCGTCCTCTGACAACAGTTTGTTGCAATCGAGCAAGAGTTTAACCTCATTACCTACTTTTCCGATCCCCTTAATGAACTTATTACTACTCTTACTTACTTGTGGTGGTTCTACGATCTCTGTTTCGGGAATTGACATGACCTCGGCAACACTATCCACAATTAATCCCACAGACAAATCATTAATGTCCACGACAATCACACACGTTCTGTCGTTATACTCGAGAAATTCCTTTTTAAAACGTAATCTCACATCCATTACAGGGATAATTTTACCCCGTAAGTTGATGATCCCCCTGATATAATTGGGGAGTTCTGGAACTTCAGTGACGGGTTGGATACCGATAATCTCAGTTACATATTTAATTTCAATCCCGTACGCCTCATTGCCAACGGAGAAGGTTAAAAACTTGTCCTTTTGTGTATCTTCCTCGGTGTCTAGTAAAAACTCTGATGACATTAACTCAGCCATACTTGCAGCTCCTTTCTTTCTCGTTATCGATTGGTGAAAAAAACAAGGTTATATAGTAAACTAGAAGTCTTTCATGTAATCCCCCTTAGAAAGCAATAATTAATTAGGTGATATTGTTGCCCACAAGACCTCCGATATCTAGAATGAGACTAATGCTACCATCTCCTAATAACGTGCAGCCTGCAATGCCAACTATTTTACGAATATCTCTAATGTAATTTGGCAATGGTTTTACCACGACTTCATGTTGACCTAATAACTGATCCGCAAATAAACAAACAATTTTGCCATCCTGCTCCACCATTACTAAAATCCCTTGGCAAAAGTCTTTTACATCCGTATTAACGCAAAAGCGTTCATGCAATCTAATAATGGGATAGCATTGACCCCTGACCATAATCATATCTTGCTGATCCAAATCGGTGAACGTTTCATCTGGTTTAGGACGGAAGGACTCTTTAATGGCAATCGTAGGTATGGTGTAGCAAGAATGTCCTACTTTTATGTTCATTCCGTCGATAATGGCAAGGGTGAGTGGAATTTTCAGAGTAACCGTGGATCCAACCCCTGCCACACTATCAACACTGACAGAACCACCGACGCTTTCAATATTTTTCGTCACCACATCCATGCCCACACCGCGTCCAGAGAATTCAGAAATATTTTCTTTGGTAGAAAAACCTGGTAGAAATATTAAGGAGTAAATTTCTTTATCGGACATTTCATCTTCGGGCTTGAATAATAGATTATTTTCACGAGCTTTACTCAGTATTTTTTCTTTATTTAATCCCTTACCATCATCTCGCACCAACACAACTACATCACTACCAGCATTCTTAGCTTCCAACGTTATGGTACTGATGGCCTTTTTGCCTAGCGAAATTCGTTCTGTGGCACTTTCAATCCCATGATCAATAGCATTTCTAATTAAGTGCATTAGTGGGTCAGAAATATGCTCAATAATATTCTTGTCCACCTCTGTTGTTTCCCCAATCAACTGCAACTCGACGTCTTTCTCCAGCTTTTTACTCATATCGCGTACAACACGATGCATTTTGTGGAAGGTGGTGGACAAAGGCACCATGCGAATTGACATCACTGTATCCTGAAGCTCACTGGTTATTTTATGAAGCTGCCGGGCAGCTTTTTGAAAATTATCCAAAGCCAATCCCTTTAAATCTGGGTTCTGTGTAACCATAGCTTCAGAAATAACCATTTCACCCATTAGATCCATTAGTTGATCTAATTTATTCACGCTAACACTAATAATGCTTTGATTGGTTACGGTGTTTGTCGCTACTTTTTTAACTGCTTCCACGGCTGTTACTATATTTTCTATTGCGGGCACTTGGTCCCCAATACTGTGTGTTATTGGTTGATCATCCTCAAGCTGTATTAATTCCAATTCTCTTAAGAATACTGTTTGATTAAAAAAAATTTGCATCTCTTCATAATCTTTTTCTGTCTTACAATAAAGTTGAAACCCATGTTCTCGAATGATCATTACTGTATCATCATCTTCAATAATATCTTCCGGACTAAAGTAGATTTCATCCGCTATCTCTTTGAGTTTGTGGATAATGGCATATGCTCTTACATTCTCCATCTCGCAACCTTCCTGAAAATAGATGGTCGCTTTATAAGAGTAGTTTTCACAAGCACTCATATTTTGAGCTTTAGTTTCATCTGCAACATATGACTGCTGCACAAAGCTGGGATCGGTATCGTCTGTAGCTGCGTTTTGTTGCTTAAGCCTAGCTAGATACTCCTCAATCTTCTTAATCAGCGATGAGGCTTCGCCATCTATTTCGTCACCGTTTTTTACTTTTTGAAGCTCCACTTTAATAAAGTCTACGCCTTCGAACACTAAATCTGAGAGGATTGAACATTCAATCCGCAAAGGTTTTTGTTCCCGAAGGAAATAAAATAAATCTTCTATGTAGTGAGCACAAGATGCAATACTTGTAAAGCTCATCATCGCTGATGCACCTTTAATTGTGTGCATAATACGAAAGATTTCATTAATTGCATCTAGTGAAAACTCACTTGATTTTTCACTGGACAAAACTGCTGTTTCAAGCTGCTCTATCCCTTGGAGCATCTCAAATAAGTACATTTCAATCATCGACTCATCTATAAAGCTCTCTGACAATTTCTCTCCCCCTTAAGCCCTCAACTATCCTTGTTCTCCACATCTACGTATCAATCATACCAAGAGCGTGCCTTCAACTATTTCTTACCACTATCTTTCTCACGGGAGAAAACAATTTGTTATATTTTATTATCGGTAATTAGTTCAATAACTTAACCTCTTATTCATATATACAGTGATTATTTTGTTATTCTGAATTGGGAGCAAAATATAGGACCATCTGACAAAACCCATGCATCTTAGCTATCTTATATATTGAAAACTATTAGCTATTTAGTACTTTTGCTATGGCGTCTACAATCCTGTCAGGCTGGAACGGCTTTACAACGAAATCCTTGGCTCCCGCACTTAACGCTTCGATCACAAGTGTCTTTTGGCCCATTGCGCTACAGACAATAACCTTAGCGTTCGCATCATACTTCATGATTTCTTTCGTTGCAGAAATACCATCCATATTAGGCATCGTAATATCCATAGTAACCAGATCCGGATTTAACGCTTTATACTGAGCGACAGCTTCCAATCCATCAGCCGCTTCTCCAACAATTTCAAAACCACTCTTAGAGAGAATGTTCTTTAAGGTCATACGCATAAAAGCCGTATCGTCTGTAATCAATATACCTGCCACGCTCAAATCCCCCTTAGATTCAAGTAAATAATTTTTGGTATAACTCCCTATTCCAGAACAAATATAATTCCAGTAACATACATCAACTTTCGCCAAAATTTATTCGGTTTCTCTTACTCATGGTGTATTTGGCGATGTAACGCTTTTTCTCAAATCAATAACGGAGATCTCAGTTGATAAATCTTACGTCCGATAGCTTAGATACTGACTTACTCATGCTTTGAGGGTTTTAGTCAGCCTTAGACCGTATTGATTACCAACAGCTACAATTTCCGCATTCATAATATGCTTACCATTAATAAAAACTTCCACATCCTCTCCAGCATCCGAATCTAACTCCAACACAGAACCTCTATCAAGATTAAGCACCTGTTCTAACGGCATCTTAATCCGCCCAACAACACCATGAACTTTCAGGACGATGTTTTCCACCAGATTGAACTCATTATCTTCATTTTCGCTATAAAAGACGTTACTTTTTTCCATTGGAACGAATATGCTACTTTTTTCTTTTACAGTGTAGTCTACCGCAGCTTCTTCATCTGCCGGCACCGACAACAAATTAAAATCTTCATCTGCTTCAATTTCTATTGGTTCACCATTAATCTTACCAATAAGATAATCGACCATCTCCCGAGAAAACTTAATTGGTATCAGCTGCAAAATCTCACTGTCAATCAAGCCTTCTAATTCAATTCTAAAAGCAACTTGTATGAAGCCACCCTCTTCACTATTCACGAGATCTTCTTTAATGACATACTCATCCTGTTTATATGCTACTTTTGGGGTGGAAATATTAATCATTTTATTGAAAATGTCCGACATGGCGGTGGCAGAAGCGCCCATCATCTGATTCATAGCCTCACCCATTGCACTTAAATGGATTTCATTGATTTCTTGCTCAGAGTTAGGCTCCTCCATCATCATTAATTGCCCAATGATTACGGCGTCTTTCGTATTTACAATCAGTAGATTACTACCGGTAATCCCTTCAACATACTCCACTTCAATCAAAACACAGGGTGCTTTAAAACTGCTATTAATCTCTTGAACAGTTTTATATGAAATTGTCGGTGTCGTTATGTTTACTCGCCTAGAAGTAAGCTGAGACAAGATGGTTGCTGAAGATCCCAACGATATATTACCGATCTCTTTAAGTGCATCTTGCTCTAAATCATTGAAATCATCAAGGGGTGATGCTTTGTGTTCTTCCATCACCAACGGAGTATCAATTTCTCTTTCTGTTGGATTATCACCAATATTGGCGATGAGATAATCAGCCATTTCCCTAGCAAACTTCACTGGTATTAGTTGTAGAAGTTCACTATCAATTAATTCTGCCAGCTCAATCCTAAAGGCAACCTGAATAAAGCCACCTTCATCACGATCAACTAACTTATCAAAGACTACCTGGCTATGTTCCATATATTCCACTTTAGGTGTGGAAATATTGATCATTTTATTAAAAATATCAGACATGGAGGTAGCAGATGCACCCATCATCTGATTCATAGCTTCGCTCAGTGCACTTAAATGGATTTCATTGATCTCTTGCTCAGCATTAGGCTCTTCCATCATCATTAGTTGACCTATGACCACTGCATCTTTGCTATTAACAACTAGCAGGTTTTTACCCTCGATCCCTTCAACATACTCGACGTCGATCAGAATACAGGGTGCTACTAAACTGTTATTAATTTCTTGAGCGGTTTTATACGATATTGTAGGTGTTGTTATATTAACTCGACGTGATGTAAGCTGAGACAAGATGGTTGCCGATGACCCTAATGAAATATTTCCAATCTCCTTTAATGCATCTTGCTCTAAGTCGTTGAAATTATCAAGTGGTGATACTTTTTGTTGTTCTTCCAATAGAACCTTCCTCCTAAAATCATTTACCATCTCTTATGAAAGCTTACGTATTCTTTCTACGGGAGTTACAATTTGCTTCACACGTAGACCGTAATTTTCTCCAATGACCACCACTTCTCCCAAAGCAATCAAATGATCGTTAACATATAATTCGACCATGTCAGAAACGCTGTTATCCGTTTCTATAAGTGAACCAGGTACTAGCGCTAATAAATCCTGTAATCTTTTTTGAGTTTTTCCCACCACGACCCTACTTTTTACGGGAACATCAAGAATTAGGGCCAATTTTTGTTTATTTTTGCTGATAATCTCTTGTTTTTGCTCTACGTACTCTGGATTATGATCATCTTTACAATCGGCACCCAGCTCTCTACCCTTTATTAAAAGATCCAGCTCATCCTGTGTTAAAACATCACTCATCGGCTTCATCCTTCCTAATAATATCAGTAATTTCTCCCGCCATTTTATTCCCTGATCGCCCTAAATTTACTTTGAATTTCCGTTTTCCTTCAAGAAAAAGGTCAATGGGTTGATCTATTTTCGAATCTAAAAGGATAATATCCCCTTCTTCAAAGTTCAAAAAATCTGCCACCGTTATGGTGGTACTTCCTATGATCGCTGTAAGTTCCACTTCATACTCTTTTATTCTTTTCTCTAGCTTCTTTTGGGCATCCGAAATATCCCAATTCACCTTAGATTGCCTAGCATGCCAATTCTGTGCTGATAATCTAGTTAAAATAGGTTCAAGCGTAATATATGGCAAACACAAATTTATTGAACCCTCATTCCCCGCAATGTTGGTTGAAAAACTTAGCAGTGCCACGGCTTCGCTTGAGCCCAATAGTTGACCAAACTGAGGATTGGTATCAAGCGCCTCTATCTGAGGATCTACATCCGCAATATCCTTCCAGGCGTAATGCAGGTTGCTCAATATTTTTTCATTTACCCTTCGCAAAACACTCAGTTCAATTTCAGTGAGTTCTCTGATTTTCTTCATGATGATTTTTCCTTCTCCACCAAAAAGAATATCAATGATTGTAGAGGTAAAAAAGGGATTGGTTTCAATGAGTGCCGTCCCATTACGGTCTGAAAACCTAAAGACCGTTACCAATGTTGGTAGTGGCAGAGAATAAATAAATTCATCGTACGGCACCTGGCTTGTCGACTCAAGCTTAACCGTAACGGATAGCCGCAAATATGCCGTCAAAAAGTTAGTTAACATACGGGCAAAATTATCGTGAATGTTCTTGAGTGTCCTCATTTGGTCTTTAGAGAATTTGTTTGGTCTTCTAAAATCATATGGAACAGCTTCATCATTAGATGAAAAGCCTTGCTCCCCTTCCTGCTGTTTTGTGGTCAAATCATCACTGCCTAGCGCACTGATGATTGAGTCTATCTCAGATTGTGAAAGGACGTCCTTTCCCATAATTATTTCTCCTTTGGTTAAAGTGTAATTTAATGCCGTAAAACCAATCATTTTCCTAGTTATTGCAGGAAAAATCACGTGTTAAAAGAATTCATGAGTTAGTAGAACATAGAGAGCGGGGTCCATATGAGTGAAACTGATGAAAAACTAAAAATTAGTGACTCAAACGTTAGCAATACACATCCCAGTGGCAACGGTTCATATCCTAAAGTTATACCGGAAAAGATGGTTGTTGTTTACGATAATGAATCAGCAACCAGTGGTATTACCTCGGTATCTACAGAAGTCAAGGTCAAGATTGAACCCTCCGCTGAAGTCGTTGAAAACAGCTGCATGGACA
>JANKMV010000140.1 GCA_024650095.1 Bacillota bacterium
AGGGGAGAGGTCGTGAACGGGCACATGAAATTGCCACAGCCATCATAGAAAAAGGCTGGCAAATTCAATTTAGTATCCAATGTCGTGTTGACGATGTGGAGCCTGAGCTCTTTGCTTTACTGAAAAAAGCGGGTTTACGCAAAGTATTTCTTGGCGTGGAATCCGGTTCACAGACGGTGTTGGACCGTTTTCAAAAAGATGTAACGGTGGCAGACAACCTAAAGGCGCTTGAGATCTTAAGCCAACTGGATCTCTTTGTCGCCATGGGCTTTATTATGTTCGACTATCAAACCAGCTTCGCGGAATTAACTGAGAATATGCAGTTTTTGCAAAAAGTGCGTGAGGTTACTGGGCAAGCCTATTTGGGCGAAGTTGACCCTGTTAGTAAGATCATACCGTTTGCTGGGACCAAAGTAGAAGCGGAATTAAAGCGGGATCAGCGCTACCGGGGTAATTCCCTTGCTTTTTCATACAAACTGGCAGACCCGTTGGTGGAAGGGATTTATAAAGGCCTTCGATTCGCTGCCAATGTTAAGAGGAAAATTAATACTGCACGTGGACACTCTCAGTACCATGAATTTGATTGGGATACTAGTCAGATTAAGGATTGACAGAGGGGACGGTCCATGCTATTATTTTAGTACGTTAACACTTTAACGCACTAAAGCAAATATGGGGTGAAGCAACATGAATGAAAAACTAAAACGTCTCCTTACACCCGAGGGCGTGCGGGATTTATTGCCTGAGACAGCTGGACAGAAAAGGGTATTAGAAGGCTCAATTCAGGAAATATTTGGCCGTTGGGGGTACCGAGAGGTGTCCACACCGGCTTTTGAATATAGTGCCAACTTTGTGGGAGATATGAAGGACGACCTAGAAGAGAAAGTTTATCGTTTGCTTGATGAACGAGGTCGCACGTTGGTGCTCCGACCCGATTTCACCATTCCCTTAGCACGGGTTGCCGCCATGCATCTAGCCAACGAACCTAAGCCCTTACGCCTGTGCTACGGTGGTAGTATTTATCGTTATGCCGCGGGGCAACAAGGAAAACAACGGGACTGGCGCAAGCAGGGGTGGAATTAATGGGAGCTACGGGTGCCGGTAGTGATGCAGAAATGATTGCACTGGCAGTGGAGGTTTTACAGACGGTGGGCTTACGCGAATTCACGCTCTGCCTTGGGCATAGTGGGTTTTTGGAAAACTTGCTCACCGCATATGGCTTGGCGCCGCAAGATAAAGTAAACATCAAAGCCCTTTTTAATCGCAAGGATTTTGTATCACTGAAGGAGCAAGTACATATGCTTCCGCTGAGTGACGAGGCGAAAAATAATATTTTACGTGTGCCAACGCTGCGTGGTGGCCGGGCCGCCTTGCAAGCCGCACGCGAGCTTATGCCTACAGAGCAAGATGTGTCGCCATTGGCAACATTAGAGGAAATTTGGGATGTATTGGAAGAGTACGGAGTCACTGAGTATGTGACCTTGGATTTAGGGTTGGTACGATTACTTGATTACTATACTGGCATGGTTTTTGAGGGCTATACAGGTGGCCTAGGTTATCCCATCTGTGGTGGTGGACGCTATGATCAGTTATTGGAAAACTTTGGCCCAGAGCTACCAGCTGTTGGTTTCGCCGTGAGTTTAGACTACCTCCTTGCGGTGCTGGCGCGGCAAAAAAAGTTGCCAGTCATGGCTGACCCTGTTTTTGTAGCGTATGATACAGACGGACGTGCCGCCGCCGTGGCCGCCGCGCAAGCTTTGCGCTCTAAGCGTGATCGTGTGATTGTGGATGTTACAGCAGCCACGGAAAAAGAAGCACAGACGCGCGCAGTCGCCCATGGTGCTTGCCGTCTTTTATATTATAGTAGCGCGGGGGGTAAGGAAGTAGAGCTGCAAGAAAATAAAGGGGGGGCGGGATGCTAATGGCTAACGACTGGTTAACCATTGCCTTGGCTAAAGGTCGGATATTGCCGCCGACGCTGGAACTCTTTGAAGCGGCAGGGATCAATTGTGAGGAACTCCGTGCGGATACAAGAAAGCTGATCTTCTCGTTAGCTGAGCATAAACTTCGTTTCATTATGGCCAAGCCCACCGATATTCCCACATACGTGGAATATGGTGTTGCCGATTTAGGTGTCGTAGGCAAAGATGTGTTGATGGAGCAGGAGCGGGAATTATATGAACTGCTTGATTTAAAGCTAGGTGCTTGTCGTCTTTCTGTTGCACGTAAGGTTGGCTGTGGTAAATTTACTGGCGGTTATGTGGCGACAAAATATCCGCACATCACGGAAAAGTACTTCCAGCAACAAGGGAAGCAGTTTGAAGTTATTAAGCTACACGGCTCCATTGAATTGGCACCGCTGTTGCAATTGGCCGATGTAATCGTAGATTTAGTCTCCACTGGTAAAACGCTGGTGGATAACCAGCTTGAAGAAGTTGAAACCATCGCTCACATTACAACCCGTCTCATCGCCAATCCTGGTAGTTATCAAGTCAAGGGTGAGCGAGTTTCGGCTTTGACGGCGTTGTTAGCACAAGTATTGGCACAAGGAGAGTGACGCAATGTTAAGGACATTTGACGGGGCCACCTTTCTTACAACTTTTAAGCGGCGGGGTTTTGATGATTACCCCGAGGCGCTGGCGTCGGTGCGCCAAATCGTAACCGCTGTACGCCAAACTGGTGATGCCGCGGTTTTATCCTATACGGAACTTTTTGACAAAGCGATCTTGAAGACGTTATTGGTTAGTGAAGAAGAATTTGCCGCAGCGGAGGCTTTGGTTGAGTTGGAGATAAAGGTGAGTCTACAAGGCGCAGCTGATAATATTCGCGCTTTTCATCAACGCCAACAACGAGAATCCTGGGTGGATTATGCTGCAGATGGCACAGCTTTAGGACAACGGGTAACCGCCATTGAGCGAGTGGGTGCGTACATCCCGGGAGGAGGTGCTGCTTATCCCTCCACAGTGCTGATGACCGTCATTCCCGCCCGTGTGGCCGGCGTGCAGGAGGTGATCCTAGTGACACCTCCGCAGGCAGATGGTACTGTGAACCCGTATACTTTGGTGGCGGCACGCCTAGTGGGTGTAGATGCTGTCTATAAATGTGGTGGAGCCCAGGCCATTGCGGCGTTAGCCTATGGTACTGACACCATTGAGCGTGTGGATAAAATTGTTGGGCCCGGTAACCTGTACGTTACCCTAGCAAAACGGGAAGTGGCGGGTATGGTGGGGATCGATATGTTGGCAGGCCCCAGTGAAGTGTTGGTGGTGGCTGACGAAACGGCACGTGCTGATTTTGTTGCTGCTGATTTACTATCTCAGGCCGAACACGATCCGCTTGCAGCCGCCTACTGTGTCACTACATCACGTCGGTTGGCAGCTGAGCTCCCTGTACAATTAGCAGAGCAATGTGCAGCCTTAAAACGTTGTGATGTGGCCGAGCAATCCCTCACAAAACAGGGCGCTTTGGTCACGGTGGAGTCATTAAGCGAAGCATTGCAGATTGTCAACTTGTTGGCACCGGAGCATTTAGAACTGCAGGTGGCAGACCCCTGGGCGCTATTAGGTGGAGTGAGGCATGCAGGAGCCGTTTTCCTAGGTGCATATACCCCAGAGCCCATAGGTGATTATTGGGCAGGGCCGAGCCATGTGTTACCTACGGCAGGAGCCGGACGTTTTTCATCCGTTTTATCTGTCGATGATTTTTGTAAGAGAACCAGTGTTCTCTACTACCCCCCATCCGCACTCCTCGAGTGTGCGAGCGCAGTGGAAAAATTGGCGGCGGTGGAGGGGCTAACGGCCCATGGCCGCGCCATAAAAATAAGGAGGGAGTATCTTGAGCAAGAGAAAGACAACGAGTAAGCGTACGACAAAGGAGACAGATATTGCACTGACTCTACAGCTAGACGGTTCAGGGCAGATAGACATAGATTGTGGTGTACCCTTTTTAGAGCATATGTTGACGTTATTTGCACGACATGGCTTTTTTG
The DNA here is from genome assembly GCA_024650095.1 of Bacillota bacterium. Lineage (GTDB taxonomy): Bacteria > Bacillota > Dethiobacteria > Dethiobacterales > Dethiobacteraceae > JANKMV01. The sequence goes on from JANKMV010000140.1 coordinate 3,989, forward strand.
ATCTAACCATCAAGGCAACAGGGGATTTGCCCGTTGACGCCCATCATCTGGTGGAAGATGTGGGACTGGTCTTGGGTGAAGCTGTGAGTGAAGCACTTGGTGATAAAGTAGGCATAAAACGGTATGGCTCTATCATTTTGCCCATGGATGAGGCACTAGTAGCGGTCGCCATTGATTGTTCTGGGCGTCCCTATTTGGGCTTTGACCTGCCCCTTGCCGCCGCACGATTGGGAACATTTGAAACAGAACTGGTGGAAGAGTTCTTACGAGCCTTTAGCAATCGAGCCCAGTGTACTCTACACGCAAAGCTGTTGGCGGGCCGCAACACCCATCATATCATAGAAGCACTCTTTAAGGGATTGGGTCGAGCGCTAGATGAAGCCACAAGTTATGATGTACGAGTGCAAGGTGTGCCCTCAACGAAGGGACTTTTATAATTTTCAATAAATCCTAGGGAATTAGCAGGATTAGAGAAATGCGTATGGAATATACTATGGGAGAAGCGGGAGGCACTTTATGATTGTCATTATTGATTACGGCGTAGGTAACCTGCGTAGTGTGCAAAATGGGTTTGCCGAAGCGGGGTTTACAACCGTGGTCTCTGGAGATCCCCGAGACTTAGAGGCGGCCGATGGTCTTGTTCTCCCTGGTGTCGGTGCCTTTGGTTCTGCCATGGATAACTTGCGCCAAAACCAGTTACATCAGGTGGTGCGGCAGCAAGTTAATAAAGGAGTGCCGTTACTAGGAATTTGTGTTGGCCTGCAACTACTTTTTGAACGCAGTGAGGAAAGAGGAGAGCACGCTGGATTGGGTTTGCTCGCTGGTGATGTGGTACAATTTCAAGGGGAGCTTAAGGTTCCACAAATTGGCTGGAATCAGTTGCAAATGCAACGAGAACACCCACTACTTGCAGGCGTGAAAGACGGTGATTATTTTTATTTTGTCCATTCCTATTATGCGCGGCCCACTGCAGCCGACGTAACGTTGGCAACGAGTGACTATGGCATTCCCTTTGCCGCCGTTGTGCAACACGAAAACATTTTTGGTATACAGTTTCATCCGGAAAAAAGCAGTCGACTGGGACTGCGGATTTTACAAAACTTTGGGAGGATGGTCGAATGTTAATCATCCCTGCAGTGGATATTCGCAACGGTCGCTGTGTGCGTTTGGTGCATGGTGAACTCGATAAGGAGACCGTTTATCACGAGGACCCGGTGGAAGCTGCTAAACGCTGGGTAGCCGCCGGTGCAGCGCGACTCCACCTCGTGGATTTAGATGGAGCTTTTGCGGGAGCGACAACAAACGCCTCTGTTATTGAACGGATTGTTCGCGCCGTTACTATTCCTGTACAAGTGGGCGGTGGCATCCGTGATGTAAAAGTGGCGGAGAACCTGCTCGCTCGTGGTGTTGACCGTGTTATTTTAGGTACGGTGGCGGTAACAGACCCACATATTGTGGAAACCCTTAGTGAGCGCTTCCCGGGCCAGATTATGGTGGGTATTGATGCTCGCGCCGGCCGAGTGGCCATTCGTGGCTGGGTGGAAGAATCCCAGATATCAGCGGTGGAACTGGCTCAGCAGATGGTTGAACTTGGCGTTACTGAAATTATCTATACCGATATTCTCCGCGATGGTACATTACAAGGCCCGAATGTAATGGCACTGACTGAAATGGCCAACGCTGTGCCCATTACCATTATTGCCTCCGGGGGTATATCGTCTTTACAAGATATCGCTAATCTGTTGCCGTTGGAGCCATTGGGGGTGAGCGGAGTCATTATGGGCCAAGCCCTCTATACTGGCCGCGTTCGTCTAGAAGAGGCAATTGCCCTGACGGGGGGATTGTAAGATGCTAGCAAAGCGTATTGTCCCCTGTCTCGATGTTAAGGCGGGTCGCGTCGTCAAAGGCACACAATTTGTGAATCTACGTGATGCCGGTGATCCTGTGGAATTAGCAAAATTTTATGATCAGGCTGGGGCGGATGAACTGGTATTTTTAGATATCACCGCATCCCATGAGGGACGAGGCACAATGCTTGATGTGGT
>JANKMV010000141.1:0-1369 GCA_024650095.1 Bacillota bacterium
TAGGACGTTGTAATCTGGTAGAAAAAAATTCATTTAAAAGGAGACTGAAAGTGTTAAAAAGACTACTGACTTGGCTGCTTATCATTGTGATTGCTTTACCCTTCTCGAGCATAGTTCCTGTGTACGCAAGCGAAAGTGAACCTGTCGAAATTGACCTTGCGACCATAAATGAAGACACCTCCGGCAGTGGATATAATTACTCCAGCGGACTACTTACAATTACAGGCGGAGGACCATTTACGATAACAACTTCCTCTAGTGTTAGCGGCAGGGGGATCGTGGTGGACACCAATGGTGCGATAGCGTCTATCACGTTAGATGATGTCAGCATTAGCAATACAGCTAGTAATGCGTGCGCTGTGGCACTGGCAGACGGAGCCAAAGCGCATTTGACGCTTTCCGGTACCAATACGCTGGTAAGCGGCCAGTACCGTGCGGGTCTGGAAGTACCTGCGGGTGCGGAAATTACTATTACAGGCACCGCAACCGACAAGCTGACAGTCACAGGCGGGCGTTGGTCCGCAGGGCTAGGCGGCAGCTACGGGCAAAATGGCGGCGTCATTACAATCACCGGTACTGAAATAATCGCTATGGGAGATGCATATGCCGCAGGCATCGGCAGCGGACGCATGAGCGGCACCAGCGGTAGCAGCGGCGGTACAATCACGATCACGGGTGCCAAGGTTACGGCTACCGGAGGTGCAAGCGGCGCAGGCATTGGCGGCGGCTATATGGCCGCAGGTGGCATCATAACGATTACAAACAGCGTTATTGATGCTGCGGCCGGCAATGAAGGAGCCGGAATAGGCGGCGGACGAAACGGCAGCAGCGGCACAATTTCCATTACCGATTCCGTGGTAGAAGCAACGGGTGGCGCGGGCGGCGGTGCAGGTATCGGCGGCGGCGATTCTGGCCACGCATATAGCATCAGCATTAGCGGCACCAGCACGATCATTAATGCCCAGGGCGGCAGTTTCGGTGCAGGGATTGGTGGTGGTGACGGTCGCAATGGTGGCAGTATTACAATATCAGGTGGTACTATCACGGCGACTGGAGGTGTTTGGGGCGCAGGTATAGGCGGTGGCCGCGCAGGTAATGGTGGCTCCATCCAGATTACAGGCGGTGAAGTCACGGCCACAGGCACCGAGGGTGGCGCAGGTATTGGTGGTGGTCGCTATAACGGTGAGGGCGGCATCGGTGGTACTGTCGTGATTTCTGAAGCAACGGTTGCGGCCACCAGCACAAGCGGTGCCAAGGATATTGGTGCTGGCCTGGGCAGTACGAATAACGGTTGGCTGAGAGTAGGCCTAAATAGTGCAGCCGTTTACGATTCCTTGGCTACACGGGCGTATTTAACGCTTAATGCGGG
>JANKMV010000141.1:1379-2264 GCA_024650095.1 Bacillota bacterium
GGAGATTCAAATGTAGGGAACGGTGCTGACCAAGTAAGCACCACCATTGGCACCTGCACAATAGCAGGTGCGGGCGCAGGCGATATGGCGGGCACCTATATTGAAGGGGTTAAAATCACCCTAATCGATTTGGCCACTGTTAGCGGCAGCGGCGAGGGGTACTCCTTCGCAAGCAATTTGCTGACCATTACGGACGAAGGTCCCTATGTTATTACAAGTTCCACTCTCACAAGTAACCGGGTTCTTATCAACACGCCCGAGAGCGTAACAGCCCAGGTTATCATTCATGACCTTGATATCATAAGTACTGCAGCGAGCAATAGTGCCTTTGCACTTTCTGGCTCTGCCAAAGCCGAGCTAACGCTTTCCGGCAATAGCAGCTTTGCAAGTGGCAGCAATCGTGCGGGGCTAGAGGTGCCCTCGGGTACCGAACTGACCATTTTAGGTACTTCCACCGACTCTCTCCACGTTACAGGTGGCCAATATGCCGCCGGGATCGGCGGAGGTTACAGCGTTACGCCGGCTGTTTCTGGGACAATCATTATTAAAGGCGGCGTCATTGAAGCCGTTGGCGGGTTAGGCCGCAGCTCAGGTGCTGGTCTTGGTGCCGGTGCCGGCATCGGTGGCGGCCGGGGCGGCTCCGGTGGTAACATCACCATTGAAGGCGGTGACATCACGGCTACCGGCAGTTACAGAGCTGCGGGCATCGGCGGTGGTACCAGCGGTACCAGTGGTACGATAGTCATTAAAGGTGGCGACGTTACAGCGGTGGGTCACGGCTACAGCGCAGGCATCGGCGGTGGCGCGTTCCGTCCCGCGAATAGCATCACCATTGAAGGTGGCACCATCGACGCCACTGGGGTTGGCGGCGGCTCTGGCATTGGC
>JANKMV010000141.1:2274-5992 GCA_024650095.1 Bacillota bacterium
GCAACGGTTATATAAACACAGATCTCTCTGCCACATACAATGGGGGCACCATTACTATATCCGGTGGTGATATCACAGCCAGGGCAGAGAGCCAAGGTTCGGGTATCGGTAGCGGTCTTATCTCAAGCGTACTTTTCAGTCTCCCCACAAGAGTAACCATTACGGGTGGCGTTATTAACGCCACAAGTCAATCAGGCGCTGGCATCGGCAGCCGAGCTGGCACGATTACTATATCAGGCGGTACAGTCACAGCCACAAGCAGCAGCTACGGTGCGGGTATCGGTGGCGGTTACGGAGAAAGCGGCGGGACAATTACCATTACAGGCGGTACAGTTATCTCTTCCGGTGGGGTAAGTAACGGTGGCGCAGGTATTGGTGGTGGCCACCCCACAGCTAGTTATGCCATAGCCGATAGCACAATTTTTATCTCGGGTGGCGACATCACAGCTATAGGCGGAGAATATGCTGCAGGCATCGGTGGTGGTTATGATAGCGATGCTGGTATGATTAATATTACTGGCGGTGACATTACCGCAAACGGCACCAATGGCGGTGCCGGGATCGGCGGTGGTTACTTGGGCGGCGCAGGCACCATTACGATAACTGGCAGCACAATTGCAGCGACTGGTAGCGAAAGCGGGGCAGCCATCGGTAGAGGCCATGGCAACAGTGGCAGCGGTGCCATTGTCATTTCCCAAGCCCAAATCTCTGCTTCAAACCACTTTGGACACGATGCTATCAGTGCGGGCACCGGCGGCACCATTGATATTGGCTTCACTGGTGTTCCCCCTACCCCTGCTTATGATCCTATTGACACCCGTGCGGAGGTAACGTTTACTAATGGCGGTATTAGCGAAGACGGTCTGACATTTGGTACCTGCCTGATTATCGGCGATGATGTGGGCGAGTTGGCCGGTTCGTATATTGAAGGCGTTAAGCAGGTAGCGGCCACATATACTATAGCACCCATTGATAATCAAATCTTTACCGCGCTGGATGAGGGTTACAGTTCTTCGGAGCGTCAGACCCTAACTCTTACCATTGAGAATACGGGCACAGGTTCCCTTACTAATTTGGCGGTGGCTTTAAGCGGTGATGATGCAGGCAGCTTTACCGTCAGTCAGCCTGCGGTGACAACACTTTCAAGTCAGGGCAATACCACCAGCTTTACGGTGACACCGCAAACAGGGCTGTTCGGCGGCACATACTTGGCTACGGTGACAATTTCAGCAAATGAGCTGACCGATGTGACCTTCACAGTAGCACAGGATGTAATGTATCTCTTCGGCGGCGGAGATGGTTCTTCTGCTGCAGAAGCCTACGAAATATCCACCCCTGAACAGTTAGGGCAACTGGCTTATAATGTCCATTCCGGCATACCTTACGATGGCATGCATTTTAAACTCACGAATAACCTGGATCTTTCCACGATACCTGATTGGACACCCATCGGCAATAGCACCCATCCGTTTAAAGGCCATTTTGATGGGAACAATCACGTACTTTCCAATCTTACAATCGGGACGCCGTCTGCTTACAATACGGACTTGCAGTATGTGGGTTTATTTGGCTATATTGATTCCGAAGCAACGATTCAGAACATTGGCGTTACGGGTGTACAAATATATTCGAGTAAATCGGGCAGCAGCACAGGAGGTCTTGTTGGACAAAACAGTGGGGGCAGCATTAATCATTGCTACGCAACAGGTGATATCGTCGCCTCCGGCCTAACGGGAGGTCTTGTTGGAAACAACACCGGGGATATTACAAATAGTTATGCTTCCGTTGATATTATTACGGATCGTACCTCTAGCGGCGGGCTAGTAGGACAAAATATTGACGGCAGTATCATAAACTGCTTTGCCACGGGCAATGTAAATGCAGGAGCATACCCTCACGCTGGGGGGCTCGTCGGCTATACAAACGGCGGAAATATACAAAATTGCTATGCGACTGGCAATGTCTCCGGCAGTGCCTGGGGGTATATCGGTGGTTTATACGGTCGCAACTATATTGGGGCAACTAGTTGCACAGATAATTATTGGAATGAAGATGCTGAAATTATTGCAACAGAATACCATGGCTATACACCTTTCATTCATGGCAGTACTGCAGGATGCCTGGCAAAACCATCAGCAGAACTTAAAAATGAGAACTTCGTAGCATTGCTCAACAGTGGCAGGCCCGATCCCTTGCGGTATTATGGCTGGGACTTGGTATTAGGTAGCAACAGTGGTTACCCGATCTTTAAACTGGCGTTGGATGACATCACCGCCCCTACCATTGCAAATGGCACCATCAGTGCCAACAATATTACCCAAAGCTCAGTTGAATTAAGCTGGCCGCGGGCTGTGGATGATGTCAGCAGTCAGAGTGCACTCCAATACAGAGTATATCGGTCCAATGTAAATAACCTTGGTACAGTAAACGACGTTGAGACAAACGGCACGCCGGTGGGTAATGCGGAAGCCGACATCGCCATTAAAACAGTTACCAATCTGAGCAGTAACAACACTTTCTTTTTCAATGTACTTGTAGTGGATGAGGCTGGCAATAAGTCGATTTATAACACAGTAAAAATAACCACCCTCGCTGTGCAAGACACTCCTTATCGTGTGGAGCATTATCAACAGAATGCCCAACGATCAGGCTATACACTAAAAGAGACCGAACTGTTTGGAGGAATGACAGGAGAATATGTCACAGCAGCCGCCAATTCGTACTCGGGTTTGATCCTTAACGAAGCTGTCGGTGAGGCCGTAACCAGTGGTACTATAACAGCCGATGGCAGTTTAGTTCTAAAGCTCTACTATGACAGAGTCGCAGTGGCTGTGATCTATGAAACCAGGGATCCACAGACAGGCATTGAGCTATCTGGTCTAAATGACAAAATTAGATTTAATGATCTAAACGATCCTGAAACTTATAAAGTTATTGTGACATTAATAGTAAAGGATGCCCTCGACGATGTGAAACATCAGGGGACACGAGAAAAAGCTAAAAAATTATTAGGTCAAAAGGGATATTTATTACTAAACACGTATGATATATCTCTTATGAAAAAAGCTTTAAAATATGATGGTACATTTATAGAAAGCATAGTGCCTAACAGTGATATTACTGGAATGATAACAGTTAGGATTCCGGTGCCGGATGAACTAAAAAATAAAAAGAATCTGGCTGTCGCTTATATTGATGATGCAGGTAATGTGGAAGTACTTGTCACAAAGATAGTACAAATCAACGGGAAAAATTATTTGGAGTTTGAGACAGATCATTTATCCTTATATGCCATAGTAGAAAGCGCAGGAGAGCTACCAAAAACAGGCGGTATGATGCAGAACATGTATTATCTTCTTGGAATGATGCTTCCATTGGCAGGTGTTCTTTTAAAGAAGAAATATAGAAAGTGGTTGATCCCCTTTCATTAATGTTTCATAGAACCGTTGGGCATACTTGGTCTAAGTGCTTCAAAAGTATGCGTAATTAAACGCTTCTACGAGTGTAACATCAGGTTTTAGAACGCTAGCACAATTGTTATTTCCTACCCATTTGGATGTCAAACAAACACTATTAATCATAAAGAATTCAGCACCGTCCTTTGCTGCGATACTTACTATTTCATTTCGAAGTATTTCTACCTGCGGCTGTATAGACATTTCTAACACCGTATTAGAAGTATTGAAATGTGAACAAGCGATTGATTATACTAGTAAGG
>JANKMV010000142.1 GCA_024650095.1 Bacillota bacterium
AGAGCGTACAGCCATTATTTAAGCACTCAGAATAAAGAAAATGAATATTTAAAGGAACGGTTGGCTGAACTTCTTGACAAGACGGATCGTTTCAAAGCGATAAATCCCTTTATGCCCTTTGAAATTACCATTGATAATCGTTGTGCCTTCCTGGGAAGAACAGTGGCGGAAATAAATTTTTGGCATCATACCGAAGCCACCATTGTGGCCATCAAGCGAGACGATACTTTAATGATCTCTCCTGGGCCATATGCAAGGTTTGCTAGCGGGGATATCTTTTATTTTGTGGGCGATGAAAACTGCTTGGAGAGAGTAAACTGCTATTTGCGTATCTAGCAAAAGGAGATAGTTGGTTGCATTAATCATTAACATTATTAATTAATTGACCAAAGTAGCAACTCTGTGTTAAAATTAGGTTGCTACTTAAGTAGTTTGTTGGCAACTTGGTGTACCAATGCGGTACAATCTCCGGGGCTTGCAGAGTGCCATAAACAACTCAGATACTTAACCTTGACCTATGTGTAAACTCTTTGTGGCACGGGTCATTTTTTGTGTCAAATGTTTAGTTCGTTGCTTGGAGTTGTTATGGGTAATCTTTTGTGAGAATAATGAAAATCTAGAGAGACTAGAGCACCAGTTGCGAGAATTAAAAAGGGGGAAAATTTAAATGAAACGCAGCACTACACTTATTTTTGTGCTAATGTTGAGCTTACTGTTGGTCCTTAGTGGATGCAGTAGTGAGTCGGAAGATGTGACCATTACCTTTACAGACAATGGTTGGGACAGTCAGATGTTACATAATGAAATTGCAAAACAGATAGTGGAAAATGCATATGATGGATATGCAGTTGAATTATCCACAGGGTCTTCTACCATGAACTGGCAAGCCATTATAGCTGGTGATGTGGATTTGGACATTGAAAGCTGGACAGATAATGTCGCCACCTATGCAGATGATGTGGCCAATGGCGATATCGTTAATGTAGGGGTACTTGTGCCTGATAGCGCGCAAGGCTTTTATGTACCACGTTATGTTATTGAAGGGGACAGTGCGCTGGGTATTGAGGCCGTTGCTCCCGATTTGAAAAGTGTGGAAGATCTGAAGAAGTACGCTGAATTCTTCCCGGATGATGAAGATCCTAGCATGGGTAGAATTTATGGGGCCATACCTGGGTGGATGGCCGATGAAATATTGTTCAAAAAGTACGAGTTTTATGGTCTTGATGAAACCTTTAATTATGCTCGCCTGGGTAGTGAGGCCACTCTATTTGCGTCTTTAGCTTCAGCCTACAATCTAGGTGAGCCATGGGTCGGATATTGCTATGAGCCCACATGGATTACAGGTAAATTGGACTTGGTGCTCCTTGAGGATGCCCCTTATGATCGTGAGCTTTACTTAGAAGGAAAATCTAGTTTTCCCGCTCAAGAGCTAAAAATTGTTAGCAGCAATCAATTTGCTGAAAAAGCGCCAGACCTGCTGGAGTTTTTCCAAAAGTATGAAACAGGGAGTCAACTGATTAGTAACGCCTTGGCTCATTTGGATGACACAGGGGCGACGCATGAGGAAACAGCCATTTGGTTCCTTAAGGAATACGATAACTTATTGGACGAGTGGTTACCAGCAGCTCAAGCTGAACAAATGAGAACATACTTAAAGAACTAGACAGATAGCCCTAAAGAGGTGGTAGCATTTGAAAGAGTATTTTTTTCGGTTTCCCGAGGCATGGCAGTTTAATATTGGCTCCACCGTTGACGACTGGATCAAGGCCTTTAGTAGGGACCATAGAGAAATTTTTACAGCAATTAAGACTGCAGTTATTGCGGCGATACAAGGCATCAATTGGTTTCTTGCCATCGTACCCTGGTGGCTGCTAATAGTCGCTGTGGCGGTGCTAGGCTGGCGCGTGAGCGGTAAAAAACGGGTTGGCTTGTTATATGGCGCTATGCTATTCTTTGTGGGTAGCTGTGGGCTGTGGGAGCATATGCTAGAAACATTAAGCATCGTCATCGCCTCAGTTATCCTATCCGTTATTTTAGGCTTCCCCTTGGGTATACTCGTCGCCTTGAGCAAGCGTTCAGAAAAAATCATTCGGCCCGTATTGGATTTAATGCAAACAATGCCAACGTTTGTCTATCTCGTTCCTGCTGTCATCCTCTTTAGTATTGGTAAAACGCCAGCTCTCATGGCCACCACCATTTATGCTATTGTGCCGATGATTCGCATGACGAGTCATGGGATTATCCATGTAGACACAGAGGTGGTAGAGGCGGCTCGGGCCTTTGGCTCCACTACGACACAATCACTGATCAAGGTGCAGATTCCTCAAGCTCTACCCACGATTATGACGGGCATTAATCAAACGATTATGATGGCTATGTCCATGGTCGTAACTTGTGCCCTCATTGGCGCTAACGGACTGGGGATGGAAATCCTACTGGCTACCAATCGCACAGATATGGGTAAGGCGTTATTGCCGGGTATATCCATTGTCATTATGGCCATTATTCTTGACCGCCTGACGCAAGGTTTTGTGGGCAAAAAGGAGGCGGAGTCGCAGTGATTGATGATAACATCATTTGTGTAGAGAATGTGACCAAGCTTTATGGCAAAAATAAAAAAGAAGCAACCGCCCTACTTGAGAAGGGTGAGCATAAGGATGCCGTTCATAAGAAAACGGGTGTTACTGCTGCTCTATGGGATGTATCATTTAAGGTTAAGCGTGGTGAAATTTTCGTTATCATTGGACTTTCTGGTTCAGGGAAATCCACCATTGTTCGTTGCCTTAATTTATTGCATAAACCCACCTCAGGCAAAGTCCTCTTCGAGAATAAAGAGATTGAAAAATTCGATAAACAAGGACTTCTTGACTACCGCCGCAACAAAATTTCCATGGTCTTTCAGAGCTTTGGTCTGATGTCACATCGGACGGTTCTGGATAACGTGGCCTATGGTCTTGAGGTTAAAAAAATAGCAAAAGAAGTGCGGGATAAGCAAGCCATGGAGATGATTACCATGGTGGGCCTTGAAGGTGTGGAACATCAGGCCATTGCCAGTCTTTCAGGTGGGATGAAACAGCGAGTCGGCCTAGCGAGAGCTCTGGCTAACGATCCTGAAGTGCTCTTAATGGATGAACCTTTTTCAGCCTTGGATCCCTTGGTTCGCCGTGATATGCAGTTTGAATTGCTTTCTATTCAGAGTAAGCTTGCGAAGACGGTAATTTTTATTACGCACGATATTGATGAAGCGTTTAAACTTGGGGATACGGTGGCCATTATGCGCGATGGTAAAATCATTCAAATTGATACACCTGAGAATATGTCTGCTAACCCTGCCGATGACTATGTGCGTCAGTTTATTGACAGTGCAGATAAAACGAAGGTTCTTAGCGCTAAACATGTGATGGTACCACCGACGTGCTTGGTACGTCCTAAGGATACACCTAGCCATGCGATACGGGAAATGGGTGCCAGTAGTATCTCCACCGCCTATGTGGTGGATGAAAAAATGAAGTTTTTGGGTGTTATTTCTATCGAGGATGCCGTGCGAGCCCGTGATGAGAATTTACCTTTATCTTCACTCGTCATTACGGATGTCCCCACCACCTATGTGGATACACTCATTAGCGATATACTGTCATTAGCCGCTAAATCAAAATATCCCATTGCGGTACTAGATGAAGGCGAAAGGCTTAAGGGCATTGTCAGTAAGGCAGCCGTGTTATCTTCGCTGTAAGGCGGTAGTCAACAAAATATGTTCAAACAAAAAAAGGAGCTGGGATACATTAGTATTCCACTCCTTTTTTTGTAATGAAAAAAAAGTAATGCCGCTTGCAACCAGCATTAGTGGCCAGTTAAGACTGTTCACTACTATCTTTAAGCCTTTTCTTGGCGATGTCACAATATTTTTCTGCAATATCAATGCCTAAATATCTTCGACCCAATTGTTGTGCTACTGCGGTCGTAGTTCCCACGCCATTAAAGGGATCAAGTACAAAGTCTCCTTGGAAACTAAAGAGTTTTATGACTCGACGGGCTAATTCTTCCGGAAACATGGCCGGATGATCGTATTCTTTCATTTTTCTTTCAGGTGCAATGGACCATTTGACAGTGACCCAGTTCTTAAACTCATCCCCGGTGATATCGGCATTTGCCTTATCACCCTCCTTTTTCAGGCTTCCTTTGCAAAAGACTTCAACGAATTCCCACGTATACTTTAAATAGGGACTAGAAGGACTTTTCCAAGAGCCCCAGGCGGTATATTTGCAATTATAATTGTTTTTCTCCCATAATATTTCGCCCTTCCATAACAACTTTTTGCTCATAAAGTAATTACTTATCATGTGATGTGTGGGAATATAATCAGAAAATAGAGGTTGAACATTAACTATAATTCTGCCACCAAATTTTAACACACGAATGCATTGATCGAAGATGGCAAATAATTGATCAAAATAATCTTGCCAGTAGTGATCATCATCTTGCTCCTGATAATCTAGACCGAAGTTATAAGGAGGGGAGGTAAAGATTAAATCAACGCAGTTATCGGGTAAAGATTGCAAGAGCTCCACACTATTACCACAAATTATTTGATTTTCATACGCAGGAGGTGGTGATACGTTCTCAGTTGAAAAGGAGTCCCCTTTGGCGTAAAAGATTTTATCTCGTTTTACTTCCTTTTGTTTTCTCTGTTTTACTTTGCGCTCTCCAGCATAGTTTGCGTAAATTCTCTTGGTGCCCTTGATATTGTAGCTTTTAATGTTATCTATTTTTGTAAAAATAGTATCGCTTACAGAGGAGGGATTTGCTTTTATAAAGTTTTCTAACTTACCAAAGTGTATTTGTTTTACGTTAAGGGTTATGCCTTCATGGCTTGTTTCTATGTAGGCATCCTTTGTGGGAAACGTTTTATTAAATGCTTGGATAATCGTTGTTACGTCAGTTGTTGCGTCCTCCATCGGTAGCTTAATTTGTATGTAGTCTTTATTATTATTAGCCATAGGTACTGCTACACCCCTCTCGCATATGGTATAATTATAGCATTAATTGTGAGCGAGTGGGAGAGATTGCAGTGAATACTTATTTTTATCACGGTAATAACATTATAAACAAAATTAAGACCAACTATGGTGCATTGGAAAATGAGCTTGAGCCGTTTTATACACATTGCTATCAGCCCTTTCATACGGCATTAATGAAGATCGACGGTATTGAGGATGCGAGTGTTTGTGAAAAAGTACGAATTTTGAATGTCTATTATAATGACGTTGAAGAATTTGAAAGACGCTATGCCATTAAATCTCAGTCCAAATTTAGATCAACTATCCTTGAGGAATTCAATGGTTATTTATTTAAAGACTTGCCGGAGATTAAGGAATTGCAGCTAGATTTTTTTAATAAAGGCATCTATGCAGGGCTAAAAATAGATCATAGAGGGCAAATAGCCATTCTCACCAAGGATGTTGATTTTTGTATTGGTAAACGATTTGTCTTAACATTGGACCGCCAACACTTAGAGGTAATTATTCCTCTGGTGGCGGTTGAAGTCAAGACGTATCTTGATGCCACCATGTACAATGAAGTTCAGTATTCAATGCAGACAATAAAAAATGCTACACCCAATGTCAGGGCCTATTTACTCATGGAGCGTAATGAAGTAAAAGAGGATAAAATTATTGCGAGTAAGGCAGATTCCCCTCTAGATGAAATCTTTGTTGTGAGGGGTCGACGGGACCATGAGATTGATGATAAAACAGTCTATCAATTTTATTCGGAGGTCTGTACAACGCTCCGCACAAATTTAAAAACAGGACTAAAAATGCCAGGGCGCCTGTTTAATCCTTAAAATATAGTTGCTGTGTTGAAGGCGGAAGCAATAGACGCGCTCCCACTATTGCATACATAGTTATGTTAATGCAATTTAACTCAACATAGGCATAAAAAAGCGAGACTGAC
>JANKMV010000143.1:0-4344 GCA_024650095.1 Bacillota bacterium
TCCACGATAAAGTTATGGATGTACTCCCATTAATCTGGGTAGGGGGCATGGTGTTACTCTTCTTGTGGTTGTTTGCCGTTTATACAATTTACCATTGGAAGTTGCGAAGCATACCTGCGGTAACAGACCGGCGCATTTTAGCTGTCTTAGCACGTACCAAAGTAAAAATGAAGATACATAAAAATATTCCTCTCCTGATGCAGACCACAGTCAGTGCACCTTCACTTTTTGGCTTGGTTCATCCCAAAATTCTCTTGTCCCCAGCGGTAAAAACGCTGAGTGAACAAGAATTGGAGTATATCCTCCTGCATGAATTGGCTCACTATAAAAGAAAAGATCCCCTCATTAACTACCTACTCCTTGGCCTGCAAATAGTACACTGGTTTAACCCGATGCTCTGGTACTGCTTTTTGCGCATCCGTGAGGATCTAGAGGCGGCAACAGATGAATGTGTGCTAGCGGTTCTGACACCGCTCGAACATAAGGCCTATGGCTTAACATTACTTACTGTCTTGGACAGTTTTACAGCCCCTACACTTGCACCTAAATTACTGGGCATGGTCGATGACAAAAACAGTATCAAGCGCAGATTAGCCAGGGTAAAAATGGCGACGTATTATCAAAACAAACGCTTCCGGGTGGTTGCTGTAGGTCTGCTAAGCTTGCTCCTACTCGGTACCGTCCTCCTCACCAGTGGACTCAACAAACCAAGCGAATCCATAGCATCGAATTCGCAAAATGCAGAAAAACTATTCTCTTATAAAACCCCGTATGTGGGAGACAACAGCAAAGTTGTCAACATCCTCAACAACTTACCATTTTCCCAGTATCGCAAAGATGTATCCCTGCATACAAGTTCAAAGCCTCATGGAATCACGGTCAACTATAACTTCAACGGTACTGAGCCGGAATTGCTCGAAGCTACCTTACATGATAATGCGACCCTCATGTTTGCGCTAATCGAAAATGTTGATCTCATTACCTTCAACGTTGACCCCTTAGCTGAGCAGTTTGTCTACCAAAGAGATACGCTCGAAAGCTATTATGGGCAGAGTCTGTGGGCACATTCCACAGAGTTAGCCACCTTTACGACTTTTTTACAGAATATTAACTTTAAAGTCTTTATCTTTCCAAAAGTGTACACGCCCACCATGTCATCTACTCCGGGTATCCGCATCTGTGCCTACTCGGATTACAGAGTGGTACAAGTTCGCTATGAAACGAACCATGGCTCTCTGCTTTCCTGGGCTTCAGACAAAGTGACGCAACTTACCACCATTGCCGATCTCCCCTATGAGATGCCAGTATACTGGTCTGCTCTAGACGCATCAGGGAAGAAAACAGCTCAAGATCTTAATACGGTTACCGTGACCTTGTTAGACGGTGAAGGGAACACGCTTGCTAAAAAGAAAATCATGATTGTTTTCGATGGGAATGCCTATTCAGTTGCACCTGCACCCGATATTATCATCGGAGTTGAACGCCAGCAAACCATTGATGAAGCCATTAGCCGGGCCATCAAAGCACAAGGTTCGAGCTACTTGGCAGGGGAAGTTCTTACAGAAGGGCACATTCTGCTGGAAACAGAAGAAAACGACGGCATCATAACCGCGTATACCATCGCGAGTATAGGCTGGTTTGGTTTTGAAAACAATATCTTCACCATCACCAGTGGCAGCGGTGGCATACCTACCGTGATCACTTTTTCTCAAAATGAAAGCGGCCAGCTGGCACTATTTCAATACAAGAAACCGCAAGACGGAGGCGGGTATCTAGACTCAGTCAAAGAAATGTTTCCGCAACGATTATGGGACCGCATCTTACATAATAATAACCATAATGACTCTGCAGAGTTGTCCCGCCAGCAAGAAGCGCAGGCCCAAGCTTATCTGCGCTCCATTGGTCGAAATGAAAGGGTTCAAGTAGCCCATGTGGATAAGGACCTAGTAAACATAGATGTGCAAGCATCCAATAAACTCTTTAGTGAACTGACCAAGTTTAACCCGGAACTCAATACATTTCCCAATTGGCTTGGTACTCGGGAAACCGTTGTTAACGGAGAACGCTTTGTCTACGAAACAATACAAGAAAAAACAGAAAGCGGCACCGACCTAGTCATCTTCCGCAAAACAAAAGACAAGGTAGTCGTTTTAGAATTTCAATATGAAATTGTCGGCAGCGAACCCAATCTCATTTCTCCCTTCAGCAGACCAGAGGCAACAAACTAGGTGCCAAACGAAGAAAACAACCGACAGTCATTCATATTGACGATTACTATTGGCATGTTCAGGGGCAAAAAAGGACAGTGATAAAATGAACGATCTCCCAGAGCATCTCAGTTATCATCTAAAAATCGTTTTCGTCGGCTATAATCCAGGCGAAAGGGCCGCTGCACTGGGCCATCACTATGCCGGCAGGGGTAATCACTTTTGGCGTCTCCTCTATGATGCTGGCTTAACCCCCCGCCTTTATCTACCCGAAGAAGACAGCAAACTGTTACAGCTAGGCTATGGTCTCACTAACATTGTTGCCCGACCCAGCCGTAGTAGTTCCGATCTGGGGAAAAAAGAATACCAAGCCGGAGCAAAAATACTGCAGCAAAAACTTCGTCTTTATAAACCCCACTTGGTATGTCTCTTAGGTAAAGAAGTCTATCGCCATTACGCCGGTCTAAAAAGTAGCGCCTCCTTCGATTTTGGTGCAAAGGCAACCACCACCATCCCCGGCATCAAAGAATTCGCAGCACCCAACCCCAGTGCCCGCAGTACAATCCCTTTTCAAGTTAAACTTGAGTATTTCCAACAGCTTAAGCAACAGCTTTTCCCCGATGATCGTTAGTGGCACATTAGAAAAAACGGATAGATATCCCCCCACTTTGATTGATGATGGGCGTAATAACTTGGAGAACAGGGCTAGGAAATATTAGGTTTTGTAACTAATGCAGGGTCAGGAACTAGCAGAAAGGCCACCTGTGATAAAGGATGCACCTCTAGCGTTACATGGCAGAGGTGCATTTATTGTTAAGATATATACCAATATTACACGATAAAAAGGAGATATGGATAAATGTGACGAAACTAGGTAAAGTTCGAAGAAAAGATAGTGAAGGCTTTTTGTAACCAGGAGAAACAAAAAAATTAGGAAAAGTTCATTGAGCAGATAACGTGTATTACCGGGAAACATTTAAATTCTATATTATAGACAAGGGGGAAACAGAAATGACATATTTAGGAGAAGATATCCCAAAACTGGGCTTTGGCCTGATGAGGTTGCCGATGAAGGGGGAAGACGTTGATATTGAGCAGACAAAACAAATGGTTGATGAATTTATGGCTAGTGGCTTTACGTACTTCGATACAGCGTATGGCTATATTCGAGGTAAATCGGAAGAAGCCATCAAAACAGCATTAGTCGACCGTTATCCCCGGGAGAGTTTTCAGCTTGCAACCAAGCTTCCTGCATGGGCGGGGCCAAAGACGGCCAAAGAAGCACAGGATATGTTTTGGACATCCTTAAAAAGAACCGGAGTGGATTATTTTGATTTTTACCTTATGCACAACCTAGGCGGCCCCCGGACACAGTGTTTTGATGATTTCTGCATCTGGGACTTTTTAGCTGAGCAGAAGGAAAAGGGCAAAATTAAACATCTTGGCTTTTCCTTTCATGACACGGCCGACGTTTTAGACGAAATATTAACGGCGCATCCGGAAATGGAGTTCGTTCAGCTGCAAATTAACTATGCGGACTGGGAAAGCGATTCAGTCCAGTCGCGAAAATGTTATGAAGTTGCCCGCAAACATAACAAACCGGTCATCATTATGGAGCCGGTAAAGGGCGGTTCTCTAGCCAATATGCATGAAGATGTGGCTAAAATCTTTACAGATGCAAACCCTGAAGCTTCCGTTCCTTCCTGGGCCATTCGTTTTGCCGCTTCTTTGGATGGTATCATAACCGTACTTAGCGGAATGTCAACCTTGGATCAGATGAAGGACAATCTTTCTTATATGAAAGACTTTAAACCGTTAACAGAGGAAGAAAGTAAAACAATAAAAAAAGTACAGGATGCATTGGAGCAAATCCCCAGTATTCCCTGTACCGACTGTAAATATTGTGTAAAAGGCTGCCCGGAGAATATTGTTATACCCATGATCCTTGGCGCCATGAATACCTACACGGTCTACAACAACCTTCAAGGAGCCAAAGGCCACTACGGCTGGGCGACGGCCAAAGGTGCATATGCATCCAACTGCATCGAATGCGGCCAGTGTGAAGAAGTCTGTCCGCAGCATATTAAGATCATTGACGAACTAAAAAAAGCAGCCGCAGTATTGGAAGCATAAGCAT
>JANKMV010000143.1:4354-5938 GCA_024650095.1 Bacillota bacterium
AGGGATTGCCCCTTGTCATTTTTTTATCTTATTCTTGATCGCACCCATGTTCATAGCCCACATAATCTTTACACTCAAAGAACGCTGCCGCCCTTCAACTTACATATCATTTAAATAATGCAGCCAAATCTACGGACAATCCTGTAAAACTCGGATGTTTAACTATATCCTCATCCATTCCTGATGCAACCAAGGCATAGAGACTGTCACGCAGGGCAAAGCACTCCAGTAATTTATTGTCTGGATCCACCAGCCAGTAATGCTGCACGGAGGCCTTCTGATAAAGCTGCATCTTTTTCACACGATCTTTACGTTGAGTTGAAGGAGAAAGAATTTCCACAACGAGTGTGGGCGGTCCATCCACCCTGGCATATTCCACTATATCCTTCTCTTTGCCCGCTATATACAAAAGGTCGGGCTGCACAATATTGGTTTCAAAAAAAGTAACATCTAGCGGCGCATTCAATACTTCCCCTTCTGTGTCCACTTCCCAGAAGTAGTCCTCTAGCATTCTCTGCAGTCTACGGGATACACGTTGATGGATTACATTGGGCGCAGCCTCCTTTATAAGTTCACCGTCTAATATTTCATAATGACAACCTTCTTCTTCCGGAAGCTCAAGATAATCCTGATATGTGTATTTCTTAAGCGTCTTATCGTCATATGCTGCTTTCTTTTCTTGCACACGTCCACCGGACAAAGCGTCGACTGCATCAGCCAATCGGTAGCGATACTGTTTGCTTCCCAGTTCAATATAGGGGATCTTCTTTTCTCGTGTATAACGCCAAATGGTCTCAACAGAAAGATTGAGCGCCTCTGCCAACGTTTGGGCAGTGATTAAATCCTTTTCCCTGGACATTATACCACCTCCTCACTATAATTATATCCATAATGAAAACCAAAATCAATCACTATCAATCAAAATAAACAAAATGCAAACTTATTGGATGAAAGAAAATTACGAAATTAAAGGAAGCAGACACTATTAGCGTCCGGTAAACCGCAAGAGGTTCTTTTGCAGTGGATGACGTGACTGTGCACAGCAAATCGGACTGAATACCATGGGATTGCAATCTGTGTACAGCGGCAGCCACACGTTCATAGGTGCCATTATCGCTGCAGTCTTTGCGGTACTGGTCATGTATCCATTGCGTGCCATCGATGCTCAGCCCTACATCAAAATGGGAAGCTGCCAAAAAGTAAATAGGTCACAAAAGACCTAAAATATAGGAGAGTGATTGTGACTTTTTTTCTTGAAGACTTGCGATAGACGATCGGCGCGTACCCGGTACCGTTGCGAACTCAGTGAGCTTTCTAGTAGAAGCTTGTTATATCATCAGGTTTGCTAATCTAAAGAAATTAGTGTATAATATCTTTAGATTACAAGGAGAGGATGATATCATGCCGAACATTAAATCCAGTACGGACTTAAGGAATAACTATAATGAAATTTCGACATTCTGCCGTGAAAGCAGGGAACCTGTCTTTATTACTAAAAACGGGCAGGGTGATTTGGCCGTTATGAGCATGGAGGTTTATGAGATGCTAAGCGGCAAACAAATGAGATGCTCCTATTTTTCATCC
>JANKMV010000144.1 GCA_024650095.1 Bacillota bacterium
CCACGTATCCTTCTACTCCTGTCATTTGACCGGCAAAAAAAAGATTGGCATCATTGGCGAACTGTAGAGTGGGCCGTAAAACCTCGGGAGAGTTAATATATGTATTACGGTGCATAACACCGTAACGAACAAATTCTGCGTGCTCCAAACCAGGGATCATGCTAAAAACACGTTTTTGTTCGGGCCAGCGCAGGCGAGTTTGAAATCCTACGATGTTATATAGCGTAGCTGTAGCATTATCTTGGCGTAACTGTACCACCGCATGGGGGAGTTTGCCTGTGCGGGGGTCGATGAGCCCCACAGGTTTCATGGGGCCAAAAAGTAAGGTTTCATAACCCCGCGCGGCCATTACTTCAACGGGCATACAACCTTCAAAGTATTTTTTTTCTTCTGTATCACAGTGTCCTTCATAAATTTCAGCTGTAGTTAGCGCTTGGTAAAAAGCTCTATATTCTTCTTCATTTAAGGGACAATTTAAGTAATCTGCGCTTCCTTTATCATAGCGGGATGCACGGTAAATACGATTCTCGTCGATAGACTCCACAGTTAGGATGGGGGCAGCCGCATCATAAAAGTAAAGTGAATCAGTACCCGTTAAGCGACCAATTTGATAAGCCAGTGCTTCCGATGTTAAGGGACCGGTGGCAATAATAACGGGGCCCTCTTCTAGAGAAGGAATTTCTGTCACTTCTTTGTCTATGCGTGTGATGCGAGGATGCGCATCAATGGCTGCCGTTACAGCCGAGGCGAAGGATTCGCGGTCGACGGCCAAAGCACCACCTGCGGGAACGGCATGTGCATCCGCACAAGCCAAAATCAATGAATTGGATCTACGCATTTCTTCTTTTAATAAACCCACCGCATTTTCCAACGAAGCTCCGCGTAAAGAGTTACTGCATACTAATTCTGCCAGCGCACCTGTATGATGGGCAGGCGTCATTTTAGCGGGACGCATCTCGTACAAGACGACATCGCAACCTCTTTGAGCAGCTTGCCACGCCGCTTCTGCACCCGCCAATCCGCCCCCCACTACAGTAATTTTAGCCATGAGAATCTCCTCCCACAGCTGCTTTTTTATCTTTTTTGCTGTTCTTCTTTTTCTTATTTTTTGCTAGAGACTCTCCCGATAAAATATGACCACATTCTTTATTGGCACATTGGAGCGTCTTTCCTTTTAGTACGGTTACGTAGCCACAGGTTGGGCATTTCTCTTTTTGTGGCACATCCCAAGTCGTAAAGCTACAATCAGGATAGCCACTGCACCCATAGAATTTCCGTTGACGTTTCGTTTTGCGTTCCACAAGCGGTTTTCCGCAATCAGGGCAAGGAACATCTAACTCTACAACAATGGGTTTTGCAAAGCGACAATCGGGAAAGCCAGGACAGGCAAGAAACTTACCATAACGTCCCATTTTATAAACTAAACGTCGCCCACAATTAGGACATTCTTCATCACTTTCCTCAGGCACAATCACTACTTTTTCCATGTGATCTTCAGCCACTTTTAAACGTTTAGCAAAATCACCATAGAAGTTGCGAATTAAATCCACCCATTCTTGTTTGCCATCTGCAATTTGGTCTAACTTTCCTTCCATTTGCGCAGTAAAGTCCACATCTAATACATCGGGAAAGAATTCTAACAGTTGATCTAACACGACACGGCCTAATTCGGTAGCATAAAAAACCTTTTTTTCACGTGTTATATAACCACGCGCTTGTAGGGTGCCAATAATGGGGGCGTACGTACTGGGGCGGCCAATACCCTTTTCCTCTAGCGTTTTAACAAGCATTGCCTCGCTAAAGCGAGCCGGTGGTTGCGTGAAGTGTTGATCCGGCATAAATTTTAATAGCTTTAATTTCTCTGCCGGGACTAATTCAGGCAAGAGACCACTTTCTTCATCTTCTTCATCATCTCGACCCTCAATATAGAGCTTCATGAAACCGGCAAATTTAATTTGTGAACCGGTGGCACGGAAGTCAAATGCAACCACTTTTATCTTTGCTGTCACAGTATCGTAGACAGCTGCACTCATTTGACTGGCTACATAACGGTCCCAGATTAGTTTATATAAACGGTACTGATCCCGAGAAAGGAATTCTTTCATACGAGCGGGTGTGCGAGACACAGCAGTGGCACGAATCGCTTCGTGAGCTTCTTGTGCCCCTTTTCTAGCGGCAAAAACTGGAGGCTTATCAGGCACATACTCTTTGCCATACGCGTCTGCTATATGGTGACGGACTTGAGTCTGGGCATCCGGCGAAATTCTCGTGGCATCGGTGCGAATGTACGTAATTAAGCCCACAACGCCTTCTTTACCGAGCTTCAACCCTTCATAGAGCTGTTGAGCTACAGACATTGTTTTACGTGCGGTAAAACCCAACTTTCTTGAAGCTTCTTGCTGCAAACTACTGGTGGTAAAGGGCGCAGCAGATTTCCGGCGGCGTTCTTTTTTTACCACATCATCTACAACAAAATCGTGACCTTTTATCTCCGTGAGAATGCTGTCTACCTCTGCCTGGGTTTGTGGTACATGCTTTTTACCATTTTTCCCATAGTAGCGGGCACTAAACGGTGCCTCCACTGCTTGCAAGCGAGCATCTAATGTCCAATATTCTTGCGGTACAAAGCGTTCTATTTCATCTTCCCGTTCCACAATTAATCGTAGGGCCACAGATTGGACACGACCCGCAGACAGTCCCTTTTTTACCTTTTTCCAAAGCAGAGGAGATATTTTATACCCCACCAACCGATCCAATACCCGACGCGCTTGTTGCGCATCCACTTTGTCCTGGTCAATCAGACGAGGCTTTTTAAAGGCTTCTTTAATGGCCTTTTCCGTAATCTCGTTAAACTCTACTCGACAAGGGGTGTCATCATCGATACCCAGTGCTTTTGATAAATGCCAGCAGATTGCTTCCCCTTCGCGATCAGGGTCAGCTGCAAGAAAAATCTTTTTTACACTTTTACTCGCGCTTTTTAATTCCTTAAGAACATCGCCTTTACCGCGGATCGTAATATACTTAGGCGTGAAATCATTTTCCACATCAATACCAATCTGACTTTTAGGCAAATCAATCACATGGCCTAGAGAGGCAGTGACACGATAGCGTGATCCGAGGTATTTTTTTATCGTTTTCGCTTTTGTCGGTGATTCTACAACCACCAAATAGTCTGCCATATGGCACCCCCAACAATCCTCTGCATTCTATATTACTACTTATACCAATTCGACAATCCCTATACACGTAAATAGAAGTTTCCTGATAATTTCTTTAAATAACCGCCTAATTCCAACTCAACTAACAAACTAGAGAGTTCGGCCGCCGAAAATTCTGATCTAGCAATGATTTGGTCAAAATGAACAGGTTCGTACTCCAACACCGCAAGCAAAGTCGCCTGGGCGGACGTAAATTGTGAAGTGGCGGCCACTTCCTCAAAGGGAATTTGCCCCATCGTTAGCATTATATCTGCTGCATTCTCGGCTACAGCCGCCCCTTCTTTAAGTAAACGATGACAACCCCGACTACTGGGACTATGAATACTACCAGGTACAGCGAAAACCTCACGTCCTTGCTCTAACGCACAATCAGCGGTAATTAACGCACCGCTTTTTTCGGCGGCCTCAACGACCACCACTGCACGGGTGAGACCACTAATTATACGGTTACGCATGGGGAAGTGGCCTGGTTTCGGTTGTACACCGGGAGCAAACTCGCTTATAACAGCACCACTTCGGACAATTTTTTCTCTCAATCCACGATTTTCCGGTGGATAGCACACATCAAGACCGCAGCCGAGCACTGCCACCGTCTTTCCTGGCGCGCGTAATGCCCCGAGATGGGCACAGGTATCAATGCCACGTGCCATGCCACTAACCACCACATTGCCCGCCTGTGCCAGTTCGTATGCCATTTTATCCGCTACGGCTCGACCATACGCTGTGGCTTTACGCGATCCCACAATGGCGATACCACTCTGCAGCAAAGCATCTAGGTCTCCTCTATAATATAACACAGCGGGCGGATCATATATTTCACGCAAAAGTTGTGGGTAATGAGCATCTGCAAGAGTGAGCACTGACAAACCTAAATCAAGACAGTGTTGCCACTCCTGCTGCGGTTCTATCCGCCCTCGCTCGCGGATAAATGTAGCCGTAACTTTTGGTGGTAGGCCCGCTTCATCAAGTTTTTCTGCCTCTTGCGTAAACGCCTTTTTTGCACTGCCGTATGTAGTAACTAGGTGACGAATGCGACGTGCACCCAACACAGAAACACGATTCAATGCCAGCCAATATGGCAGATCATTCATTTTTATACCCCTTCCGGCGCCTTGCCTTAGATTCTACGCAACGTGAGGGATTCCTGCTCATTACCATATAATACCTTAAAAATAGCCGAACATCATCCGTCCGGCACTCACTTCATACTATAGTAAATGATATCGCTTTCTTTTTGCAACGTATAAATACCATACCGTACATTTCTTTTTCTTTGAGCACGTATCCCGTTCTCCAAAAAACTATTGTTGAAAATGGGCACTCACCATCTACTCATCCCCTTCCCTATTTTTTCTCATTATAACATAGAGACAGAAAGCGAACAAGCGTTCTGTTGGCATAATTTATACAATGATACCAAGGATGCTATAAATACCCAACAAGAAGGTTATTGACGTTAGTTGCGAGCTGCTGTAATGTTAGAATTAGTACAAGTATAGGTGGGAATATAAAAATGAAACTGCATATTTTAACTTTACTTATGATTATCCTTTTCGTGACAGGTTGTCAAACATCCGCTGGGAGCACAAAAGATCCGCAACCAGATCCATCGGACAAGCAACCCACAACGGAGGATCCTCACCTTCCCGCTACAGAGACTCCAAAACCAGAGCATGAAACTGAAGACTGGCGTACCTTCCAACCCAATGAAGTAGGTCAAATCATGATCTTAATGTATCATGAAATTGGTGGTCAGGAAGGAACCTGGACACGAAATGTAGAGAATTTTCGTCATGACCTAGACGTCCTTTATCAAGAAAATTATCGTCCGGTTAGCTTACATGATTTTGTCGCAGGCACGATCGATGTTCCTGCAGGGACAACTCCATTCGTTCTGACCTTTGATGATGGCACCAGCGGTCATTTCCGCTTTCTGGAAGAGGACGGAGAACTTGTACTCGATCCCGATAGCGCGGTTGCCATTCTTTTACAAATGGGTGAAAAATACGAAGACTTTACTCCTGCAGGGACCTTTTATCTTTACTACCCAGTACCTTTTAGACAACGGGATCTAATTGCAAAAAAACTTCAATTGTTAGTTCAATGGGGATTTGAAATCGGCAACCACGCTTATAATCATGAGAACCTTGCACAAATCACACGAGAAGAAGCCACTATGGCCTTGGCTAAAAATGTTCGCTCCACACAGGAGTATGTACCCGGTTATCAAGTACGAAGCCTTGCCCTTCCCTATGGAGCCCGACCCAAAGAAGATGATCACCTTACTCAAGGCAGTTGGGACGGTACAGACTATAAAAATAATGCCATTCTACTGGTGGGAGCAAATCCAGCGCCTTCGCCGTTTGATACACGTTTTGATCCCTATAGCTTACCGCGCATTCGAGCTGATGGGACAGAATTACCACGTTGGCTTGATTCCTTCCGTAAGCACCCGGAAAGACGTTATGTTAGTGATGGTGATCCTGATATCATTACAGTACCCGCAAGCCTTTCAGAAAAAATTAATCGGATAGGACAAAACAATAGTGATGCATTAATTATGTCGAATGCAAATGAATATGTACGCACTGAAATTGATAACACAGAAAGCAAAGTTAGAGAAATTGCTTATAATGCAGTTCTTGAAAAAGAAGCAATCATTGATTG
>JANKMV010000145.1 GCA_024650095.1 Bacillota bacterium
TGATTATCTATGTTCCCAAGCGGATGGGTATGATGTATCCGTGGTCAAGGACGGCGCATACTATCAACCACTGTGTGCCATCTACCATAAAAATTGTCTTCCTTTCATTGAGCAACAGCTAGCTCATTATCAATATCGAGTTGCAAATTTTTTTGCAAACGTACATGTGCGTGCCATAGAAATGTCTGAATTAATTCCGCTAGATCAGGATGGCATCTCATTTTTGAATATCAACACCCCAGATGATTACCGTATAGCGCAGGAGATTGCGAGTCGTGAGCTTACGTAAAGGAGGTAATTGTGTGACGATCCCAGTAGTCGCCATAGTCGGTCAATCAGGAAGTGGAAAAACTACCTTGATCTGCGGTGTGTTGCCTATTCTCAAGGCTCATGGCTATAGGGTGGCCACCATCAAGCACGATGTCCATGGATTCGAACTGGATACCCCTGGTAAAGATACGTGGAAACATGCTCATGCAGGCGCAGATATTGTGGTGATCTCATCAAGAGAAAAATTTGCATTGCTAGAACGTGTCGTGGAGGAATTGACGCTCGATCAAGTCATAGCGAGGATTACAAACGTAGATTTGATTTTAGTTGAAGGGTATAAACATAACGATAAGCCCAAAATAGAGGTATTTCGCGCCTCGGTTCATGCCGCACCCCTGTGTTCTTTTCAACAAGACTTATTAGCCATTGTCTCTGATGTGATGCCGACGTTAGGAGTACCTGTATTTTCCTTAGACGATTATGAAGGTGTGGTCTCTTTGCTGGAAGAAAAAATTGTAAAACTAGAAGAAAAGTAAGATTTTTGTTAGAATTACTTCCCCATTACGAGATAGGATAAAGAGAATGGCAGGAATTGTTCAAAGGAAAGAGAATGTAATTTGTAGATTCATTCTAAAGTTATACTGCAAGGAAGCTATATCGCTTGCAATTAACAAGCGGCCAGTGTTACCAGTACTAAAAATCGTATTTTATTCTTGGTACTATATGTGATTGTTCACACCACAAGAGTATGGTAAGATGACCCTAATGACCAGTAGTGGGTTTATCTGGTTCTGACTGGTCCCTGAAGTGGAGGAAAAGACATGGCTACATTAGTTGACCCCATTGGTCGAAAAATAGAATACTTGCGTGTTTCTGTGGTTGACAGTTGCAATCTACATTGCTTTTACTGTAGTCCGAAAGAAGCATGTCGTCCACGTACTGTGCGTGACCAATTAAGTAAGGAGCAAATTATTCGTGTGATTGCCGCTGCTGCAGAATTGGGTATACGTAAAATCCGCTTAACTGGTGGGGAGCCGCTCATACGTAAAGATATTGTGGAGATCGTGCGGGATGTTGCGCAGATAAACGGCATCGAGGATTTAAGCTTGACCACCAATGGGACACTGTTAGCTCAGTTAGCTAAACCTCTTAAAGAGGCGGGGCTCAAGCGAGTTAATATTTCGCTGGACTCATTGGATGAAACTAACTTTGCTACCATCACTCATGGGGGTGACATTAAAACCACACTTACAGGGATTGATGCCGCTGTTGAAGTGGGCCTAACGCCCATTAAAATTAACATGGTTGTGATTAAGGACGTTAATGATCATGAAATTGAGTCATTTGCCCGCATGACTCTTGAAAAAGATATTCATGTACGTTTCATTGAGTATATGCCATTGCTGGGCCAAGAAGCATCGTGGAAGCAGCATTTTTTATCATCAGCAGAAATAATGAGCTACTGTGCTTCTGTGGCTGAACTTGAAGCACTACCCGAAGATGACGCACATGGACCGGCAAAAAATTATAAATTTGCTGGGGCGAAGGGTATTCTTGGTTTTATTACACCCATTAGTCAACATTTTTGTGCGACATGCAATCGATTACGTCTAACAAGTGATGGTAAAATTAAACCATGCTTGTTTGCAGAGGATGTAGTTGATCTTATGCCGGCTCTCATTGCAGGTCAAAATTTGCATCCTCTATTTTTGGAAGCTGTTTCGAGGAAACCTCTTCATGAAGATATTAGCCCAGCATCATTAGGAGGAGTGTTTGGCCCACAAGGTATGGTAGATATAGGTGGTTAATTAGGGGAGGGTCTCATGGCAACGATTGTGGCGGTTTCCGTCAGTGTAGAAAAAGGAATGAGAAAAACAAATGTTTCGGAAGCCACATTGCAAACGGAACATGGTATTGTTGGTGATGCTCATGCCGGCAAGTGGCACCGTCAGGTGAGTTTGTTGGCACAGGAAAGCATAAAAAAAATGCAAGATAAAGGTCTTACGGTGGATGCAGGGGACTTTGCAGAAAATATTACAACGGAAGGCATAGATTTGCCCGTGTTACCCATAGGTACAAAAATACGCGTGGGTTCAGATGTGTTACTAGAAGTTACGCAAATTGGCAAAGTGTGTCATGATCGTTGTGCAATTTATTATCAAGCGGGCGATTGTGTGATGCCCAAAGAAGGGATTTTCACGCGAGTTTTAGCCGGTGGCACCGTTTACCCTCATGACGAAATTACTATTGTTATCTCCTAGGTGGTTATAGGGTTTAAGCCTTGTCCCTCGGGATATAATATGTTACAATTGAAGAATGGGTGTAATTGGGGCCGTTTGAGAGAGGAGGCATATTTTTGAATAGATTTGTCCGGCAGGCAATGTTTTACCTAGTCATATTGCTGGTTGCCGTTGTTATTATTAACTACTTTAATACGCCAGTCGAAGCACCAAAGGCTTTGTCTTATGATGAGTTTATCACTGCAGTTGAAGGTGGACAGGTGGCTGATGTTTTAATCGTTGAAAGTATCATCACAGGTACACTTAAAGATGGGACCGATTTTGAATCGTATAACATGGAAACTAAAGAAATGCTCACACAACGACTGTTAGAGCAAAATGTGACAATCATTGGTGAGGATCCGCCGGAACCACAGTGGTGGGCTAGTATTGCCTCCATTATGATTCCATTTATCATTTTAATGGTGATCTTCTTTTTATTTATGCAACAATCGCAAGGCGGCGGCAATCGGGTGATGAACTTTGGTAAATCGAAAGCTCGTCTCCACGATAATACGCGTAAGCGTGTCACATTTGATGACGTGGCCGGTGCAGATGAAGAAAAGTATGAGCTGGTGGAAATCGTTGAGTTTTTAAAGGAGCCACGTAAATTTCTCGAGCTGGGCGCTCGTATTCCCACCGGTGTACTTTTGGTGGGATCGCCTGGAACAGGTAAAACATTGCTCGCTCGTGCGGTCGCCGGGGAAGCCGGTGTCCCTTTCTTTAGCATTTCAGGTTCTGACTTTGTGGAAATGTTTGTTGGTGTAGGTGCTTCACGGGTACGTGATTTATTTGAAACGGCGAAAAAAAATTCGCCCTGTATTGTTTTTATTGATGAAATTGATGCTGTGGGTCGTCAGCGTGGAGCGGGTCTTGGCGGTGGACATGATGAGCGTGAGCAAACGCTAAACCAGCTACTCGTTGAGATGGATGGCTTTGATGCACATGAAGGCATTATTATCATTGCAGCCACAAATCGTCCCGATATTTTAGATCCGGCACTACTTCGGCCGGGGCGCTTTGACCGGCAAGTTACCGTTAGCCTCCCAGATGTAAAAGGACGAGAAGAAATTCTTAAAGTCCATGCCCGTACAAGCCTTTTAAAAAGGATGCAGATTTAGGGGTTATTGCGCGGAGGACGCCCGGATTTAGCGGTGCTGATTTAGAGAATATCATTAACGAAGGGGCCCTCCTTTCGGGTCGTCGCGATAAAAAGATGATTGGCATGGATGAACTGGAAGAAGCCATTGATCGTGTCATGGGTGGCACTGAAAAGAAAAGTCGCGTTATTAATGAGTTTGAGAAAAAAATCGTCGCTTTTCATGAAGCAGGTCATGCTATGGTGGGTTATCTATTGCCCAACACGGATCCTGTGCATAAAGTTTCCATCATACCCAGAGGTCATGCAGGTGGCTATACGTTAATGTTACCTGAACAGGATCGCTATTACATGACTAAATCCGAACTACTTTCGCGTGTAACGACGTTACTAGCAGGCAGAGTATCGGAACAAGTTGTGCTTGATGAGATTTCTACAGGAGCGCAAAATGATTTAGAGCGCGCTACATCCATTGTCCGTCAAATGATTATGGAATATGGCATGAGTGACCGCCTCGGTCCCATTACGCTGGGGAAAAAGCAGTATGAGCAAGTTTTCCTAGGCCGTGACTTGACGCGTGATCGGGATTATTCAGAAGAAATTGCCCGCTCCATAGATCTAGAGATGAGAACAATTATGGATGAACGCTATAAGCAAGCAGAAGAAATCATTCAACAAAACCGTGACAAGTTAGATTTATTGGCCAATGCGTTACTAGAGCAGGAAACGCTTGACGCGGAAGAAATAACTGCGCTAATGGAAGGTGTGCCGCTGTCTGACATTAAAGACAAGCGTCAGCTAGCACAGAAAGCTCAGCAAGATGAGGATGCCCAAGAAGTGCGGACAAAGGGTTTAGACACAAATGTAGATAAGGATACTGTGAAAATCGTGATCAATGAGAAGAAAATTGAGAGCGATACAAAAAAGCAAGAATAATGACTAGCACGGGTGGTTTGCCATCTGTGCTTTTTTTGTGTTCACGTTTTATAGATAGTTTGAGTGTGTTGAATAGTTTTTTATTTTTAGTCTGATAATAATAGCGAAATCTTGTGTGTGCAGTGATTTATCAGTAAATTGAAGAAAAATTGCTGTAATAAGGAAGGATTCACTGCATGTGTGTAGAAATGTAACAAATGGCACATTATATTTTGCTAAAACATAGTAGGGAGGGATTTTTTAATGGTACTTGACCCCACAAAGCATGCTGACTGGGAAATTGCCGAAGATGCAGAGAAGACGATGAAGACAGTTACTCAACTAGGTGAAGAGTTGGGACTGGCAGAGGAAGAACTGCTACCTTACGGCCACTACGTAGCGAAAATCGATTTCGCTAAAGTATTAGAACGTCTAAAGGATCGTCCTGATGGCAAATACATAGACGTAACAGCCATCACCCCCACTCCTCTTGGTGAAGGTAAATCAACTTCAACCATGGGATTAGTTCAGGGACTTGGCAAGCGTGGTAAGAATGTTATGGCTACGATTCGGCAGCCGTCTGGCGGCCCCACAATGAACGTAAAAGGCTCTGCCGCTGGTGGTGGTTTATCGCAGTGCATTCCGTTAACACCATTTTCATTAGGCTTGACGGGTGATATTAACGCTATTATGAACGCACATAACCTAGCCATGGTGGCAGTAACTTCACGCATCCAGCACGAATTTAACTCCAGTGATGCCTTCATGGAAAGAAGAGGCCTGAAAAGATTAAACATTGACCCACGTAATGTGGAAATGAAGTGGATTATTGACTTCTGTGCCCAAGCACTACGTAATATTATTATTGGTCTTGGTGGTAAAAGCGACGGTTTCATGATGAGCTCTGGCTTTGCCATCGCTGTATCCTCTGAAGTTATGGCCATTTTGGCTGTGGCAAGAGACTTAAAAGATATGCGTGAGCGGATGGGCCGTATTGTCGTGGCTTATAACAAGCAAGGAGGCCCTGTCACCACAGAAGATCTTGGTGTAGCTGGGGCTATGACGGCTTGGATGGTTGATGCCATTAAGCCCAACTTGCTGCAGACCATTGAAGGTCAACCCACATTAGTTCATGCAGGTCCTTTTGCCAACATCGCCATTGGTCAGTCTTCCATTATTGCCGACCGTGTTGCTCTTAAGTTAAGCGACTATGTTGTCACCGAATCTGGCTTTGCTGCGGATATCGGTTTTGAGAATGACATGGTGAACTTTACTTTCATCCATGAGGAGTTGCTTAATGTCTATTGT
>JANKMV010000146.1:0-1152 GCA_024650095.1 Bacillota bacterium
AGATTGAAGGGGGCTGTAATGTCCAATATGCTTTGGATACCAAAAGCGATAAATATATAGTAATTGAAGTGAACCCACGTGTGAGTCGTTCCAGTGCGTTGGCGTCTAAAGCAACGGGCTACCCCATAGCCAAGGTGGCGACGAAAATTGCGGTGGGACTTCACCTCGATGAGATCACCAACACTGTGACAGGCAAAACAACTGCTTGCTTTGAACCAACCATAGATTACGTGGTCAGTAAAATACCACGTTGGCCCTTTGACAAATTCCAGGTGGCCGATCGGCGTCTTGGCACACAGATGAAAGCCACGGGCGAAGTGATGGCCATGGGACGGACCATGGAAGAATCACTACTAAAAGCGGTTCGCTCTTTAGAAATAGGGCTCACTGGGTTACGCATGTCAGCTCTAACTAAGTGGAGCGAGCGGGAATTGCAGGAGGGGTTAGAAAAACCTACTGACGAACGGCTATTTTTGTTGGCGGAAGCGCTCCGTCGTGGTGTGAGTGTGCAAGAGGTGGCAGATGTTAGTACTATTGATCCTTTCTTCATCCACAAGGTAAAAAATATTGTGGATGCAGAGCTTGCATTAGCCAATCTTTCCCTAGCTGATCTGACGCTTTCTCAATTTCGTCATTATAAGGAACTGGGTTTTGCCGATGCGGAGATGGCCAAGATTTTGGCTGTCGCTGAGGAAGCAGTGCGTTTACAACGGCAAGCCCACCAATTGGCCCCTGTTTATAAAATTGTAGACACTTGTGCTGCTGAATTCGAGGCCCTCTCGCCGTATTATTATTCTAGCTACGATGCAGAAGATGAAGTGGAAACGAGCGCCAAAGAGACTGTGCTTGTTTTGGGTTCTGGTCCCATTCGTATTGGTCAGGGCATCGAATTTGATTATTGCTCCGTGCATAGCGTGTGGGCCATTAAAGAGACGGACCGGGAAGCCATCATTATTAATAACAATCCGGAAACAGTTTCAACGGACTTTGATTGCGCCGATAAACTCTACTTCGATCCACTAACAGTTGAAGATGTGATGGCCGTGGTGGAAAAAGAAAAACCGAGTGGCGTAGTTGTTCAGTTTGGCGGCCAAACGTCCATTAATTTGGCGGCACCTTTAGAAAAGGCTGGAGTCAAAATTCTAGGCACCC
>JANKMV010000146.1:1162-5814 GCA_024650095.1 Bacillota bacterium
GTGGATTCCATCGACCTAGCTGAGGATCGAGAGAAGGTTAACAAACTACTCTTTCTTTTAGGCATTCCTCAACCGGAGGGCGTAGCTGTGTCCTCGCCGGCGGAAGCGCTAGGCGCCGCAAATAAAATCGGTTTTCCCCTCTTAGTTCGTCCTTCCTATGTGATTGGTGGGCGGGCGATGCAGATTGTCTATAATGAAGAACAGCTCTATACCTATTTACAACTGGCAGCAAACGTCACCCCGGAACATCCAGTGTTGTTAGATCGTTATCTGTTGGGTACAGAGGTGGAGGTTGATGCCGTCTGTGACGGCACCACAGTTCTTATTCCTGGTATTTTTGAACATATAGAGCGGGCCGGTGTTCACTCTGGAGATTCCATGGCCGTATTTCCTCCCCAAAATCTCTCCACAAAACTCATGGCAACGCTCACGGAATATACTGTACGCATCTCTTTGGCACTAGGCGTGCAGGGTCTTGTTAATATCCAATATGTCGTATGGCGTGGTAAGGTTTATGTGTTGGAGGTTAACCCACGTGCAAGTCGTACAGTGCCCATTATGAGTAAGGTGACGGGCGTACCCCTAGTGACCTTAGCCACTCGCATTATGCTGGGAGAAACACTTAAGGGCATGGGCTATAGTCACGGCTTATTGGATCCGCCACCGTTTGTGACGGTTAAAGCGCCTGTTTTTTCCTTTGAGAAGTTACATCAAGTGGACATTTCTTTGGGACCAGAAATGAAATCCACAGGCGAAGTGTTAGGCATAGATAGCAATTTTTCCGATGCACTTTATAAGGCTATGCTCGCCAGCGGCTTTTCCTTCCCGCAGGGAGGTTCCATTCTTGCGAGTGTGGCGGATAAGGATAAGAAGGAACTCATTCCCTTGCTGATGCAGGCACATGATTTTGGCTTTATGATTTATGCCACCGCCAGCACCGCTAGCGCACTGCGCGCAGTTGGCGCCACAAAGGTAGAGGTTGTTAATAAGGTAGGCGAAGGGTTGCCTAATGTGCTAGATCTTATTCGGGAAGGCAAAATCGACCTAGCCGTGAATACGCCTACTTATGGTAAGAAGATTACGTCCACCGGTTATCAAGTGCGTCGTGCTTGTGTAGAATATAAAATACCCTGTCTAACGTCCACAGATACAACCGGCGCTTTCTTCCAGGTGTTGATGCGGATGGCGGAAGGACGTTTGCAACCTAACGTTATTTCTTTACAGGAATATTTACAACAACAAAAGATGATAGAATAAAGAGGAAGGGTGAGGAAGAATGAGTGGTTTACGCGGTCGGGATTTTTTAACCGTTACTGACTTTACGCAAGAAGAACTACAAGAAATTCTCGATTTCGCACAGGAGCTCAAAGCGGATCGTAAAAGGGGCAAGCATGCGCCACTGTTACAGGGAAAAACGCTGGGCATGATTTTCCACAAAGCATCCACTCGTACTCGCGTTTCCTTTGAGGTGGGGATGGTTCAACTAGGCGGCTATGCCCTCTTCTTAAACGGTGCCGATTTGCAAAGTGGCCGTGGTGAACCCATAAAAGATACTGCACGTGTCCTCTCCCGCTATGTGGATGGCATTATGATTCGCACCTTTGACCACGCGGATGTGGAGGAGTTAGCGGCCTATGCAGATGTTCCCATCATCAATGGCTTAACCGATTTTTTGCATCCCTGCCAAGCCATGACCGATTTAATGACAATATTAGAGCATAAGGGAACCCTTGCAGGTCTAAAGCTGACCTATGTGGGAGACGGCAATAATATGGCCCATTCCCTGCTCTTGGCTTGCAGCAAACTGGGCATGAACGTCACCATTGCCTCTCCGCAGGGGTATCAACCCCTGCCAGACATAGTGCAAGCCGCCACGATGGATGCAGGCAAACATGGCACTACCATAGAAGTTACTACAGACCCGGTGCATGCCGTTAAGGGCGCCGATGTGCTGTA
This sequence comes from Bacillota bacterium, assembly GCA_024650095.1. Lineage (GTDB taxonomy): Bacteria > Bacillota > Dethiobacteria > Dethiobacterales > Dethiobacteraceae > JANKMV01. Next base: position 3,119 of record JANKMV010000146.1, read on the forward strand.
TACAGATGTGTGGGCAAGTATGGGGCAAGAAGCGGAGCATCAGCAACGACTTCAAGTTTTCCAGCCCTACCAACTAAATGCCGCCTTGTTAGCGCAAGCGGCCAAGGATGCCATTGTGCTACATTGTTTACCTGCTCACCGGGGCGAAGAAATAACAGAGGATGTACTGGAAGGTACACAATCTGTAGTTTTTGCTCAAGCAGAGAATCGCTTACATGTGCAAAAAGCGATTATGGCATTACTACTATAATTAAATGATGAAGGTGTAAGATGCAGAAGATAGAAGCAGAACAGCAAAAACCCATTGCGTTTTTTGATTCAGGTGTGGGGGGGCTCTCGGTGTTGGCCGTGGCAGCCCACCTGATGCCGCATGAGGACTATGTCTATTTTGGAGATACGGCTAATGCACCATACGGCACTAAAAGTAAAGAGGAAGTACGGGCGCTCAGTATGCGCGTGGCCGATATGCTTGTGCATCGTGGTTGTAAAGCACTGGTGGTGGCGTGTAATACTGCCACCAGTGCAGCCGTGAAGATCCTCCGTGAGGTACTGTCTGTGCCTGTGATCGGGATGGAGCCAGCCGTGAAGCCGGCTTTTGCCCGGGGAGACCAGGGGAAAGTGCTGGTGATGGCTACGCCCTTAACCCTGCGAGAAGAAAAGTTTCAAGATCTTTGTGACCGCTGTGCCACAGATCTTGCTAACGTTTTGATTCTGCCTTGTCCTTCCCTAGTCGAGCTGGTGGAGCGAGGCGTTATCACGGGACCAGAGTTGGAAAACACACTAACCCAATTGCTTGCAGATGTGGACATGAGTGTTATCTCCACCGTAGTCCTAGGTTGTACACACTATTTATTCTTGCAAAAAACGCTAACTCGCATCTTTCCCGCTCATGTTGAATTTATTGACGGTAACATTGGTACGGTACGGCAATTGGCACGAGTACTAGAGAGCCGGTACCTTTTACGAGATAACCCTAAAGGCAGAGGCAAAGTTGAATTACTAACAAGTGGCGGCGATCCATCATTACACTTATTTCGCAAGCTTTACAAGATTGCATATGACGAAATGGAGGGTTTAGAATGAAAAAAATTGTCTTAGCATACTCAGGTGGTTTGGATACATCCATTGCCATCACCTGGCTGAAAGAGAAGTACAATGTAGAGGTTATTGCCATGGCTGCTGATGTGGGGCAAGGCGAGGAGCTAGAACCACTGCACGAAAAAGCACTCAATTCCGGCGCTAGCAAACTCTACATAGAAGACGTGCGGGACGAATTTATGCGTGATTTTGTCTTTCCCATGATTAAATCAGGGGCACTTTACGAGCAAAAATATCTTCTGGGTACCGCCATTGCACGCCCAGTAATTGCGAAACGTCTCGTAGAGATTGCAGAAAAAGAAGGTGCCGATGCCATTGCCCACGGATCTACTGGCAAGGGGAATGATCAGGTGCGTTTTGAATTGACGGTGAAAGCGTTAGCACCTCACCTTAAAATTGTTGCTCCGTGGCGTGAATGGGATATCAAGTCCCGCGATGATGCCATCGATTATGCAGAAAAAAGTGGCATTCCGGTACCAGTTACAAAAGCGAAGCCCTATAGTATGGATCGTAATCTTTTGCATTTGAGCTTTGAAGGTGGTATTCTTGAAGATCCCGCCTCCGAGCCGGAAAAAGATATGTTTATGCTGACAACAGATCCTGCTGATGCGCCAGACACACCTGAATATGTGGAGATCGGCTTTGAACAAGGTGCTCCCGTTAGGGTTAATGGGCAAGCCATGGATCCGGTAGCCTTGCTCACAGAGTTAAACACCATCGCTGGTCGTCACGGTGTCGGCCGCATAGACCTAGTAGAAAATCGATTAGTGGGCATGAAGGCTCGTGGCGTCTATGAAACGCCCGGTGGCACATTGGTCTACTTTGCCCATCGAGAACTGGAATCTCTTACTTTGGATCGTGAGACAATGCACTACAAAGATACAGTGGCTGTTAAATACAGCGAACTCATTTACTATGGCCAATGGTACACCCCACTGCGGGAAGCATTAGATGCGTTCTTTACCACTACCCAACGTAACGTTACTGGTTCTGTACGGATAAAGCTTTATAAGGGCAATATGATCGTTGCCGGTCGTACCTCGCCATTTTCGCTTTATCGGGAAGACTTGGCTACCTTCGGTGCTGATGTTGTCTATAATCAGCAAGATGCAGAAGGTTTTATTAATCTCTTTGGTCTACCGCTGAAGGTCCAGGCAATGTTAGAAAAAGGACGTAAAAAGTAGGTGTTTATATGAAACTTTGGGGTGGAAGATTTAGTAAAGCGACAGACGAGCTGGTGGAGACTTTTAACGCCTCCATCGGCTTTGACCAACGGTTATATGAAGAAGATATCCGCGGCAGCATCGCCCATGCCCGTATGCTGGGTGCCTGTGATATTATTGCCCAAGAAGAAGCTGAACTCATCATCACCGGGTTAACAGAAATCCTTGCAGAAATAGAACGCGGTGAGATGGAATTTACGGTGGCGTTGGAAGATATCCATATGCATGTTGAAAAACGTTTAACGGATAAAATAGGAGCGGTGGGCGGCAAACTCCATACCGCTCGCTCCCGTAATGATCAAGTGGCACTGGACATGCACCTCTATGTTAAAAAAGAGATTTTGGAAACGGTGTCTTTACTTCAAAACCTACAAC
>JANKMV010000147.1:0-1069 GCA_024650095.1 Bacillota bacterium
AGGGGCTCGCCGCCCCTTCGGCGGGTCTGCGGACCCTGACCACCTAGTCCTTCTACTCCTGGTAGCTCTGCAAAAAACCTTCTAAACGATCGAGCCCTTCTTTAATATTCTCTAACGAATTAGCGTAAGAGATACGAATATAGCCTTCGAGGTTGGGACCAAAATCAATTCCTGGAGTAACGGCTACGCCTGCTTCTTCTAGACAAGCAAAGGCAAAGCTATATGAATCATTCGTATAAGACGTAAGATTGGCCAACATATAAAAGGCCCCCGTCGGCGGCACTGCCGGTGCAATCCCCATCTGCTGTAAGCGGGTAAGGAGATAACGGCGGCGCTCATCGTAAATTGCCACCATATCTGCCACGTATGCATCACAATCTCGCAGTGCAACAATGGCTGCCTGTTGCGTAAAGGAACAAGCACTAATAAAAAGATTTTGTTGCATAATTTGCAGAGGGCGTATAAATTCAACTGGCGCAATTAAATACCCTAGACGCCAACCGGTCATGGCATATTTCTTTGAAAATCCATTAATGACAAAAGCACGGTCGGTAAACTCTAGAATAGAATGATCCTTGCCCTCATAGGTTAAGCCATGATAAATCTCATCGGCAATAATATAAGGCCCTGCTGTTGCTAAGGCGGCAATGTCAGCTAGCTCTGCGGCACTGAATACATTCCCCGTAGGGTTGGACGGTGAATTAACCATAATCCCCCGTACATTAGGAGTGAGTTTCGCCTTAATATCCTCCGTCCTGTATTTAAAACCATCTTCTTCCCGCACAGGTACACAGATAGGTTCCCCGCCTACATAGCGGATAAAGTTAGGATAGCAAGCGTAATACGGATCAGGAAGAATGACCTCTTCCCCTTCTTTTAGCAGGGCAGAAAACAACAAAAGCATGGCCGGCGATGTTCCAGATGTGACCAAAATTTGTTCAGGCTGCAACTTTACTTGATAGACTCGTTGATAGTAAGCAACGATTTCGTCGCGCAAGTCCTTCTTACCCAAACTATGTGTGTAGTGTGTATCATTCTCTTCTAATGCCAAAAGCGCCGCTTTTTTGAC
>JANKMV010000147.1:1079-5799 GCA_024650095.1 Bacillota bacterium
GTTCAGGGGTATCAAAATCTGGCTCACCTATTTCTAAGTGGATAATATGGTGCCCTTGTGCTTCTAGTTGCTGTGCCTTCTCTAGTACTTCCATTACAAGAAAAGGGCTGAGCCCACAAGCACGGGTCTTCCCTTCATTCATCTGCTTCACGTCCTATGCTAAAGTTTCTGTTATGCATCAAAGAGAACAAAGACTATTCGCTCCCCGTCTTTTTTACCCTTGCATAATTCGCAATGGCGCAGCACAGTAAACTGTTTTTCCAAATCCCATGCTGGAATCTTAAATATGCTCAATAACTCATCTTTAGTTGCCTGACCATGCTCTGCTATATAGTTGTAAATCTCTTTTTGTAATTGCGATAGTCCATCTGTGCCTGTTTGACCTGTGGCTTCACGATGTTTTTTTGCCGTATATACTGCCGCCACATCACATGTTTTGGGCGTTTGGACAGCACCAATATAACAATCTTCACATAACGTCTGTTCACGAAAAATACACTCATCACCCTCTAGGATATCATCCTGGCAACGGGCACAACGCATATTCATCATCCCTCCTTTTGTCGCATATTATCTAGTTTCTACAACATAACTTCATAACTTCTGTACAAATTATATTTTTCCTGCTCTAAGTAAGTGCGTTTCTTTATGATGCGCTGGTAATTGAACTGAAAAAGTCGTGCCATCTTTCCCAGTCTGCACTTTGATTAACCCTCCATACCTTTTGACGATGGAAAAGCTAATGGGCAAGCCTAACCCGGTACCGTTTTCCTTGGTTGTTAAAAAAGGTGTACCTAAGTTTTCCAGTATTTCGGCGGAGATACCATTGCCATGATCCGTGATGTCTAGGAAGACGGTGTTGTCCTTATAATAACTTTTAACAACGACAGTGTCAGAAGCATCTAGACCATTATAGACAAGATTCAAAATGACTTGGCGAATTTCTTTCTCATTACCATAAATTTCAGGGACTTCTGAGAGAGAAAAGTACACATTTTTACCTTTCTGCAGTGCGGTTGCTTCGATTAAGGGATCTAGTCTGCGAATAATATGGGAGATATTATAGCATGACTTCGCTTTAACCTCTTTATTGGAGAGCACTAAAAACTCTGAGATAATGGTATTAGCTCGATCAAGTTCAGACATCATTATTTCAAAGTATTCTTTGCCCGCTTGATACTCTTTTTTAGCGCTCATCATTTGCAGAAAACCATGTACAGTTGTCATTGGGTTACGAATTTCATGCCCAAGACCTCCTGCCATTTCTCCAATTAAATTCAAGCGGTCTAATCTAGCGATTTCTAATTCCATGCGTCGTTGATCTGTATTATCGATGATGGTACTCAATAGGCACTCTTCATCATTCAAATTAACTAGCTCTGTAAATAGTAAGCAATAGCGAATCTCACCATTTTTAGTGCGAAATTTTATTTTTTTATTCTTGATTTGAGAGGGTTTTTTCATAAGATTACTGCGTAGCGTTTCTGTTGCACGATCACCTGCGAACGCCCTATCAAGAAAGGATTTGCCAATTACGTCTTCACGTGCATACCCTAAAGTTTTTAACCAAGCCTGATTGACAGCTAAAAAACATTTCTTCTCAATACTAACAATACTTTTCATTGCTGAACCAGCGTCAAAAGCTTTGCTAAATCGTTCCTGTGATTCTTTGAGTTTTAGTTCTGCTAGTTTACGTTCTGTGATATCTGCATAAAAAATAGTTAGGCCTGCTGAATAGGGATAAATTCGGACTTCATACCATTTATTTGTGGTCCTTGACAGATATTCAAAGATACGCGATTGTTGCGTCTCCATAGCACCAATGTATTCTTGTTTAAACTTACTGTTACGAGCATGCGGAAATAAGTCCCAAAAGCTTCTTCCAAGAGCATCTTTATGATTGGATAAGTGGGCGCGCTGAATCGCCTCTTGGTTTACATAGGTACAACACCAAGTATGATCTACAGAAATAAAGGCATCTGTAAAACTTTCAACAATGTTTGTTAGATGTGTCTTTGTTTGCTGCACTTCCTCCTGTATTTTCACAGTTTGCGTGACGTCAACAAGAGAAAATACGAGTGCTTCCACATTTCCGCTCTCATCCATTAAAGGTGCTAACGTCCAGTCCCAGTATGTGACACCTCGTTCTGGATTTAAAGGGTAAATAAAGCGTCGGGCATTCATGCGGTACTCTTGCTTATCCTCAATGACCTTGTTAAAAATTCCTTTAGCATCAGAGGGGTAGAGCTCAAAGTGGTTCTTACCTACAAAATCTTCGGGTCGTTTACCATCCATGCCCGCATACGTCTGTGGATGTTGTGGAAGGCCGTTGTCGTACCAAGCAAGCCTTAATACGTGATAAGCGCTATGAGAACCTCTTTCTTTTACCTGCAGCACAAACGCGGGATAAGAATGCCGTTAGTCCCGCACAGATGCAGCAACTTTGTGCCGAATTAAAAGAGGAGTATGACTACATAATCGTGGATTGTCCTGCTGGTATCGAACAAGGATTTCGCAACGCCATTGCAGGTGCAGATCAAGCGCTGATTGTAACAACACCGGAAGTGTCAGCTGTTCGTGATGCCGACCGGATTATCGGTCTTTTGGAAGCAGCGGAACTAAAGGGCTCCCGTCTAATTATTAATCGCCTCCGTCCAGACATGGTAAAGCGTGGCGATATGATGGCAATTGAGGATATTCTGGAGATATTAGCGATTGAACTTTTAGGTGTAATCCCAGATGATGAACGAATTATTGTTTCTACTAACCGGGGTGAGCCCGTAGCTGCGAATGAAGATAATTCCCTGTCCGGACAAGCCTACCGCAATGTGGTACGGCGAATCTTGGGTGAGGCGGTACCGTTTTTAGATTTATATCAGAGTCGCTCATTCTTTGGTCGTCTTAAAAAAATGATTGGCTTTGGTGGATAGAAAGGAAGTGGACCATGAACCTGAGAGCTTTGCTCAACGCGCTAACTGGTAAGCAGGATAGCAAAGATGTGGCAAAAGAGCGCCTACGCCTGGTGCTTGTCCACGATAGGGCCAATGTCTCCCCAGAGTTTCTGGAAAAAATAAAAGAAGAAATGGTTCGTGTTATTTCTCAATATATGGAAATCGATGAAGGGCAAACGGTGATTAATATGCATCACACGGAGGGTACAGCCGTTTTAGAAGCTAATTTAGCCATTAAATCCATCCGTCGAAATATGTAGTTGGGTGCTGTTCCCGCTTTACGTTATGGTTAACTTGCCGTATAATAATAAGTGCTAGGGGAAACCCTTTGCACTTATTATTTTTTACTACTGGCAAGACATTATATCTTACACACAAAGGCATTTGGTTTTATTCGATGTACCATAGTCAGGAGTGGAGACGTGTTCGATCGTAGACTGCTTCGAAATTTCGACTGGCTACTTTTCTTAACGATTTGCGGCATCGTAGCCGTCAGCTTAGTTGTCATTGCTAGTACAACCGTAAACTTTACGGGTGATCCGCTATATTTTGCCAAACGGCAGCTCATTCGCTTTGCCATTGGTTTTGTAGCCATGCTTATCATTATGAGCATTGATTATACTTATTTTTACCGCTTTGCACCCTACATTTATATTGTAAATATAGTTTTACTCCTTGTAGTTCTTTTTGCGGGCACAGATGGCGGTGGTGCCCAGCGTTGGATCGATTTAAAGTTCTTTGAACTTCAACCATCAGAGTTCGCTAAACTGGGGATCATTATTTCCTTGGCACGTATTTTAGCCGCTCAAGAAGGCAATTTCGATAATATGTATAGTGTGCTCCCCTCTTTTCTTCACGTGGCTATACCGATGGGGTTAATCTTCTTGCAGCCAGATTTGGGGACAGCCCTTGTTTTTATAGTTATACTTTTCGGAATGCTCTTTATGGCGGGAGCTAATGTCAAGCATTTGCTCACATACGTAGCTTGTGGTTTGGCTGTCGGTATGCCGCTTCTATGGCATTTTTTAAAGGACTATCAGAAAATGCGTTTAATCATTTTTACTAACCCTTATATGGATCCTTTAAATGATGGCTATCAAATCATTCAATCGCTCATCGCTGTGGGTGCTGGTGGATTACGGGGGAAAGGGTTTTTCGCTGAAGGAACGCAAAACTATTTAGGTTTTCTTTTGGAGCAGCATACAGACTTTATTTTCTCCGCGTATGCGGAGGCGGCCGGATTTGTTGGCGCTGTTTTACTCCTACTTCTTTTTGCCCTCCTCATTTTTCGCATCATCCGCGTTGCAGCGCAAGCTACAGATACTTTTGGTATGTTGGTCTGTATTGGGGTGGCCACGATGATGATCTTCCATGTGTTAGTTAATGTGGGGATGACCATTGGTATGATGCCCGTGACCGGCCTGCCATTACCCTTTATGTCATATGGTGGTAGCTCTTTATTAATGAATATGATGGCGATGGGGGTCGTACTAAATATCGGTATGCGCCGTCAGAAATTGATGTTTTAGTAACGAGTAATTGGATAACTAATGGAATCCATCTGCACAAAAATGCGGGTGGATTTTTCTTTTTATTGGATAGGAAATTATATCAATCTTGGGATGCATTCTTTCCTATCCAATGGGGGTTTATAAGGGGATTCCCCTTATGTTTGCGGGGTAGTCAGGACGAAGTTCCGCCGAAGGGGTGGCGACCCCTAAAGGAATAAGAAAGACGTACATGTAAAAACGCGGAGCGTCTTTTTTATT
>JANKMV010000148.1 GCA_024650095.1 Bacillota bacterium
CTTTAAAGAAAATGTGACAACAGTGGGATTCAATATTACGCTGGCCCCTACATACTTCGGGCAGCACGCAGGAATAATATGTCGAATAAGAGAAAATACAGGCAGGAGGGAAGCTTTATGAAAATTGCCATAGCCAGCGACCACGGAGGTTTTCAACTTAAAACTTATATTGCTACATACTTAGCAGAACAAGGATATGCGTACGAGGACTTCGGTACCATGTCTGCAGAATCGGTGGACTACCCAGATTTCGCGCTTCTTGCCGCCACTGCTGTGGCCAGTGGTGACTGTGACCTGGGCATTATTTGTTGTGGTACAGGCATTGGTGTTAGTATTGTGGCAAATAAAGTAAAGGGTATTCGTGCAGCTAACTGTCACGATACATTCTCAGCCCGCCTCAGTCGCGAACATAATGACGCCAATGTGCTTACACTAGGCGAACGAGTGATCGGTCGGGGTTTGGCGCTAGAGGTTGTAGACGCTTTCTTGCAGGGCCGCTATGCGTCAGGCCGTCATGCCTGCCGGGTGGAGAAAATTATAGAAATTGAAGCAACGTTTTGCGGCGAGAGAAAGCCAGCGCCATAAGGAGGAACTCATGACCACACTACATTTATTTGATCCGGAAGTTGCTCGTTCCATCGAGAGAGAAATGCAAAGGCAACAGACTCATTTAGAGCTCATTGCTTCCGAAAACTATGTTAGCCGCGCTGTGCTCGAAGCTCAAGGCTCTGTATTAACCAATAAGTATGCCGAGGGCTACCCAGGCAAGCGCTATTATGGTGGCTGTGAGTATGTGGATGAAGCGGAAGCATTAGCACTAGAGCGAGCAAAAGTGCTATTTTCTGCCGAACATGCCAATGTGCAACCCCACTCCGGAGCCAGTGCTAATTTAGCCGTCTATTTAGCGGCACTTAAGGTGGGTGACACGATTTTAGGCATGAATCTTGCCCATGGCGGACATCTCACTCATGGTGCACCCGTTAGTATTTCGGGTAAATATTTTAATGCTGTTTCCTATGGTGTGCGACAGGAAACGGGTTATATCGATTATGATGAAGTGGCAACGCTCGCCAAAAAGTATAAGCCACGCATTATTGTGGCGGGAGCCAGTGCCTACCCTCGGATTATAGACTTCGCTGCCTTTCGGCAAATTGCGGACCAGGTAGGCGCCTATCTGATGGTGGATATCGCCCATATTGCCGGTCTGGTGGCAGCGGGCATGCATCCTTCACCCGTACCCTTTGCGGAGTTTGTGACAACCACAACCCACAAAACGCTGCGTGGCCCACGCGGTGGCATGATCCTCTGTCGCCAAGAGTATGCAGCCGCGGTGGATAAGGCTATTTTCCCTGGCTTGCAAGGTGGACCGCTGATGCATGTGATTGCGGCCAAAGCGGTGAGCTTTAAAGAGGCACTACAGCCGGAATTTGCCACCTATGCGCGCCAAGTTGTGGCCAATGCCAAAACGCTAGCCTCGCGTCTCACTACTGCTGGGTTCAACCTAGTCTCTGGTGGTACAGATAATCACCTTATGCTCGTGGACCTCCGCAGCAAGGGGTTGACGGGTAAGCTGGCAGAAGAGATATTAGGTGAAGTGGGAATTACGATTAACAAAAATACAGTCCCCTTTGATACAGAAAGTCCTTTTGTAACCAGCGGCATTCGCATTGGCACCGCAGCGGTCACCTCCCGTGGCATGCAGGAGCCACAAATGGAACAGATTGCCGCTTTGATTACGGAAACACTCCATAGTAAAGGAGATGAGAAGGTGCAAGCACAAATTAGGCAACGTGTTACAGAGCTGTGCGCGTCCTTCCCCATTTATGGCTAAAATAAAAACATTTATTTATGACCATCCATTGTTGGAAGATAAGCTGGCCCGCCTGCGCGACCGCAATACAAATGTAGCACTGTTTCGCCAGCTGGTGGAAGAGATCACGGTTTTAATGCTCTATGAAGTAAGCAAAACGCTACCCTTAACCACACGCGAGGTGGAAACACCCCTCACCACCACCACGTGTCGTGTGTTGGCGCGTCCGACACCAGTGCTTGTTCCCATTTTACGTGCCGGGTTAGCCATGGCCGATCCACTACTCAAGCTTCTCCCCAACTCGCCCGTAGGCCATGTGGGGTTAGCGCGTGATCACGAAACGCTAGAGCCCGTACGTTACCTAGTGAAGCTCCCTCCCATGGCAGATCGACCGGTGTGGGTCCTAGATCCCATGCTGGCCACAGGTGGTTCTGTTAGCGAAGCGCTGGGGATTCTCAAAGAACATGGTGCGGACAACATTTCCCTCTTTTCCATTCTTGCCGCCCCTGAAGGCGTGACACGCTTGGAGCGGGAGCACGGAGATGTAAGCCTTTTTATCGCCACGCTTGATGAACGTCTCAACGAAAAAGGCTATATTCTACCTGGACTGGGCGATGCGGGCGATCGCTTGTACGGGACAGACTAAAGAGGGGAGAGAAGAGTTATGCGCCCATCTTGGGATACGTATTTCATGGAGATTACGCACATGGTGGCCACTCGTTCCACCTGTCTGCGACGCTCCGTAGGTGCTCTTATTATTAAAGATAAACGAATTTTAGCCACCGGCTATAACGGCGCTCCCAGTGGGTTGGCCCATTGTGAAGAAGTGGGTTGTATCCGGTCACAAAAGCAAATTCCCTCCGGTGAGCGACACGAACTTTGTCGGGGTCTTCATGCGGAACAAAATGCCATTTTGCAAGCAGCACTGTACGGCTTTCCCATTTACGGTGCTACCATTTATTGTACTACTCATCCGTGTGTAGTCTGTGCAAAAATGATTATTAATGCGGGGATGAAGGAAGTTGTGATTACAGGCGCATATCCAGATGAGATGTCGGCCGCGTTGTTAGCGGAGGCAGGAATAGCCGTTCGATATCTGGAAGAAAAAGAAAAAATTTGATTATAAATCAGGCGTACCTTGAGCGATCTTTATCAAGTATACGCCCATCTCTTTTTTACTGACGGGAGAGCCGCAGATAAAGGTTCAATCTTTATGCTCTTTCTATATACATAAGAACGGGCGCTCGCTACGCTATTTGCCTCCTTTATATCCTCGATTCTATTGGGTTTTTTATTATTGCGTGGCAATTTTTTATCAATTATGTGACGCTAATTATCCCTGCATTGGTTTCGTTCGTCTTAAGGGCTGGAAAAGGGTACTATAGCTTAATTTATTGACAATTGCGACTAATGTTGGTGATAACTTTTTCGGGAGGAATTAATCGTCAGTTGTCGAAGTTATTTCAAATAATCTTAATTAATCATCGAACGCATATGCAAGCAAATTAGTGGGGAATGTAAGCTTGACATGCTATAGATAGAGGTGGTGGAGTGAAGCCGGGAGATCTTGCTTCTTTAGGAGTGGCCGTAAAGGTAGCATTAACCATTGCAGGTTCGTTGTTTCTCGGTCTCTATCTAGGGAACTACGTAGGGCGTCGCGTGGGATCCCAACCCTTTTTCTTGATAGGCGGTATTTTAGTTGGTTTGGGGGCAGGGTTTTGGCAAACGTTTAAAATTTTACTAAAAAAATAAGCGACTTGCCTACGTCCGCCAACTAGTACAGATAAAAGTGAAGGTTATAGTAAGGAGGTGAAAGCGTTTGTTAGTGGAAGTCATCAAAAATATACGTGCCGCCGAAGAAAAAGCGGAGGATATAAAGCTTAATGCACAGATGGAAGCTCGTAGAATCGTGCGCGAGGCGCAGTCGGCGGCGGTGGAAGCTGTGGAGAAGAGTGTGGCAGAAGCGTCACGACAAGGTCGTGAACTGATGGCCACAGCTGAAAAAGAAAGTGAAAGCCTGATTGTTCCTATTCAGGAACGTACAGTAGCAGAAATTGAACAGATGGTTGGTGCCGCCCGCAGCAAACAGGAGGCTGCGATAGCACTGGTCATGGAGAGGATTGTGAAGAGCAAATGGGCATAGCTAACATGAGTAAGGTTTACCTCCTCGCCCACCAGGCCGAAAAGGACAAGGTCTTGGAAACATTACAGCAATCGGGCGATGTAGAGATAAACAATATTTCTGAATCCAAGGGAGAGAGTGTTGACTGGGCTGAATTTGTAGAGATTGACCAGGAACAAGAAGCTCTTTCGACTCTTGATGCCAAGCTTGCTCAAGTACGTTTCTCCTTGGAATTCCTTCATCGCTATTATCCTATTAAAAAAAGCTTGCTGAATAGTTTAAGTGGCACGAAACCGAAAATTGAGTCGGCTATGTTCTCCCAACGCGCAGAAGAGTGGGCCCAAGTAAGCGAAAAAGTTTACAGAGCCTTAAAGCAGATTGATGAAAAATTAATGTATTTACGGAATGAAGAAACTCGTTTACACAATCTTAAAGCACAGCTAACCCCATGGGAAACATTAGAGGTTAGCCTGGAGGAAATTAAAGCAACAGCAATGGTTCATATGGAACTGGGAGTATTATCGCTATCTCAAATGGAGCTATTAAATGATGAATTACAAGTAGCCCCAACAACTCTATTCCTTCAGGAAGTCAGTGAACAAAATGGAGACGTGTATGTTTTCGTTTCTTACCATAATAGTGATGCCCTCGTCGTACATGAATTACTGAAAGAACATGATTTTAGCAAGGAAATGTTTCTGCAGTTAACAGGTACGCCAGCAGACATTCTCCACCAGATATCAGAAGAGCTTGTAGCAATTGAAGAAGAACGCAAAATAGTACTTACAAAAATACTAGCGCAAGTGGACCAGCGAGAAGCGGTATATTACTACAATGATTATCTGACCGTAGAGCGGGATAAGAAGCAAGCGGTAGCTAATTTCACGCGCACCGAAAGTGCATTCCTGTTAGAGGGATGGGTACGTTCTAATGATGTAGACCAACTACGTGAACGGCTGGCTAAAAACTGTGAAACGGTGGATATGATTATCCGTGAGCCGCTACCAAGAGAAGCGTATCCGATAGCGCTAGAAAACAAAAAGTATATTGCTCCATTTGAATTTATTACTAAACTGTATGATCACCCCAGTCCCTACGGACTTGATCCAACTCCGGCAATGGCGCCATTTTTCATTATATTTTTTGGTCTCTGTATGACCGATGCTGGTTATGGGGTTATCCTAGCTCTTTTGGGTGCTTTAGGACTCTGGGTTATTAAAACTGGAGCTGCTCGTAGGTTGATGTGGATTCTAGTCGGTGGTGGTCTTTCGACGGTTCTGTTTGGTTGGTTGGTGGGCGGTTGGTTTGGCGTCCCAATATTGGGTGCTCCGCTATTCTTTGATGCCATGGCTAATCCAATGCAAATGCTTGTTTATGCACTAGCATTAGGTATCTTTCAAATATCTATCGGCATGTTAATTCAGGCTTGGCGCTTGATTAAAGAAGGAAAAGTACTAGATGCACTTTTCGACGTAGGTTTATGGTTCTTACTGTTTATTGGATTGGCAATGTATGCTCTTCCCCAAACAGCATCACTCGCACCTAAGGTGGCTTTAGCTGCCGTGGTAGGTTTGATTGTAACCCAGGGACGTGCACAGGAAGGCCTTGTTAAGAAATTCCTTTCTGGACTGCTATCTCTTTATAATATTACGGGGTACATCAGTGATGTGTTATCATACTCTCGTCTGATGGCGCTTGGCTTGGCTACGGGTGTAATTGCGTTGGCCATCAATACCATGGCGGGGCTTCTAACAGGCAGCATTTTGGGTTATCTCATCATGATACCTCTTTTACTTGTCGGTCACACATTTAATGTTGTAATTAATGCACTGGGTTCCTATA
>JANKMV010000149.1:0-2054 GCA_024650095.1 Bacillota bacterium
ATCTATTACGGTATAATCGTTTCCCATAATAACCCTCCTGTACCAACTAAAGTTTTCTGTAACATTCTTTATAAAGCAAGTTATTCAAGTACATAATTAATTCTACGCTTGTAATATCATTCCTTTATTTCGCACCTCACCCAATTAAGGTCTCGGAGAGCAACCCCTGGATCTTATTCTTTTGTAAAAAACTGTAATTAAGAATGTAGGCCAATGCGTGTAATTGCATTGGCCTACATTCTCTCCATTAGCCCAAATTGTTCGAACACTTGTTTATGGCAAATTAAGCTCGACGTGTAGATATTGCGGGTGAACTCGAAGCTGATTGGTTATGAAACTCATGCAATGGCTACAAATGGTGAAAATGTTAAAAAGGGGCTACATCATATCGCGGATAAAGATATGCATACCGATGCATAAAAGAATAATTCTTCTTTCGTTACCCAACAGTGGATTCCCTTTATTAGTCAGTTATACGTAACAAAAAACCATGGATTTCTCCATGGCCTTTATTTTAAATGATGGTGTCGAGGACGGGACTTGAACCCGTATGTCGTTAAACACACGGCCCTCAACCGTGCGCGTCTGCCAGTTCCGCCACCCCGACACGTAATAAACACTCAAAAGTTACATTTGTTAATATAACATAGGCGTTAGTAAAATGCAAGTGTGATTTTCTGGTATTACATCCACTCAACGAGCGTAACAAGGGGCTCCTTGTTACGCTTCGTTATGTTTAATGGCTGTTACTTTGTTATTGTTGTCTACGGCAACGATTAGGGGCTTGAAGGTTTTCAGTTCATTCTCATCAACGTTAGCGTATGAAATGATGATGACGGTATCACCGGGGTGGACGAGGCGGGCGGCAGCGCCGTTGAGACAGATGGTGCCGCTGGCGCGTTTGCCTGTGATGACGTAGGTTTCAAAGCGAGCACCATTATTGTTATTAACAATTTGCACTTTTTCATAGGGTAACAGATCAGCTGCGTCCATTAAATCTTGATCAATGGTGATGCTACCTTCATAGTTAAGGTTGGCATCTGTGACGGTGGCCCGATGAATTTTTGCTTTACACATGAATCTTTGCATGGGTTACACCTCCACAATGATATTATCGATAAGCCGTGTTTTACCAAAACGCACGGCAAGTGCGATTAAAGTAGGGCCATCTATGGTTGAGACAGGCTTTATATCTGCCGTATCCACAATACTGATATAGTCAATTTGGGCTAACGGTTCGGCCGAGATGGCATCATGAAGATATGTTAGTAGTGAGTTAGCATCTCTTTCTCCGTTGGTTATCTTGGCTACAACTGCAAGCAGACTACGGTATAAGATGGGGGCAGCGGCACGTTCGGCTGTTGATAGATAAGTGTTGCGAGAACTTAGCGCGAGGCCATCGGCTTCACGAACGGTTGGCATGATCTTCACTGCAACAGCCATATTTAAATCCTGGACCATCCGTTGAATGGTGAGTACCTGTTGGGCATCCTTTTGACCAAAGTAGGCACGGTGAGGTTTCACTATATTAAAAAGTTTGGTGACCACCGTGGTCACACCACGAAAATGGCCCGGGCGGGATGCACCACAGAGGTTTTCTGTGAGGCGTTCTACGTCGACAAAAGTAGCATAGCCTTGAGGGTACATTTCCGCTGTTGTTGGATAAAAAATAAGATCACAGCCAGCCTCTTCTGCTTTGGAGGAATCACTGTCTAGGTCTCGGGGATACTCTTCATAATCCTCTCCTACTCCAAATTGTATTGGATTAACAAAGATACTGAGTACGACAAGGTCGTTTTCCATGCGGGCTTGGCGGACAAGTGAGAGATGCCCTTGGTGAAGAAAACCCATGGTGGGTACGAAGCCAACCGTTTTTCCCTCGCGGCGTGCTTGTGAAATTGCGGCTGTTACACTAGAGATGTCACGCAGGATAATCATTGCGTACTTTCTCGAAGTTTTGCAATAATGGTTTCATCCATGGTAAACGTATTTTCTTTCGCTGGGAACGTACCCGCTTTTACTTCCTGCCCATAGGCACGAACGGCTTCAACCAT
>JANKMV010000149.1:2064-5756 GCA_024650095.1 Bacillota bacterium
TACTGTTTGGAGAACTTGGGACTCATCGGTGCTAAACCGAGGATGTCATGGTACACGAGCACTTGCCCATCACAGTTAACACCGGCACCAATGCCAATGGTGGGAATGGTGAGTCTTTCTGTAATTAACTGACCGAGCTGACGGGGAATCCCTTCTAAAACCAATAAAAAGGCACCTGCTTGCTCTAGGGCAAGAGCATCGTCTAGCAATTGCTGGGCGATTTTTTCGTTTTTACCCTGGACTAAAAAGCCACCCATCACGCCCACAGATTGAGGAGTAAGGCCAATATGACCACAAACGGGGATACCTGCACCCACAATTTTTGCCACGGTTTCAGCCATCTCCACACCACCTTCGAGCTTAACGGCCAGCGCACCCGTTTCTTGCACTGTACGTCCAGCATTACGTAGCGCTTCTTCTTTCGTTACTTGATAGGTCATAAAGGGCAGGTCAATGATAACCATGGCACGCTTGGTGCCACGAACCACGGCTTTACCGTGGTGAATCATATCGTCTAAGGTAACGCTGAGGGTGTTATCATAGCCAAGTACCACCATCCCTAGCGAGTCACCTACTAAAATTGTGTCCATCCCGGCATCATCCACCACTCTGGCTGATGGATAGTCATACGCCGTTGCCATGGTAATCTTCTCCCCGGCTTCTTTCATGCCCGCTAATGTCAGTGTTGTTACACGCTTTGTCATTCTTTTTCACCTCCGCATAGTTTTAACAATATTGCTCTTTCTTCCGGGCCGAGAGTCCCTTTTGTGGTGGCAAGCTCCACTGTTGCGCAAGCCAACATTGAATAAAAAGGAATCATGGCTGGTAGTTTTTTTTCCATTTGTGTAAGATGGGTCTCTACAGTGTCGGTATCACCACGGGCAATGGGTCCAGTAAGGGCATTTGTAGTTCCTACGCTCATAATATTGTTTAATGTGCCTTTAAGTAAGGGGTAAAGTGCAGGGAGACCATCTTCCCGTTGAACACCTGCAGCTTCCATAGTTACGAGTGCAGCATCGATTACTGTGGTTATATAGTTACACGCAATGCAAGCAGCTGCATGGTAGAGTGCTTTTCCTTCAGTAGGAATTTCAAGGAGCTTACACTGCAGATCGGCTACCAAGGTCCGTCCTATTGGTAACGCCTGCTCATGTCCCTCAATGGTAATGAAAGAACCAGATAAATTTTCTCTGCCCGCATCAGGATTAGCGAATGTTTGTAAGGGATGAAAGGAAAGGGGATAGGCGCCACATGCTTCTGCCGTGGCAAGAATGGTAGAGCTGTGGGCTCCGCTGGTATGGATAACCACTGTCTGCGGGCTAAAACCATTGCCTGCAGCAGTTTGCTCACAAACAGCAGCAATGGCTCGATCCGGTGTGGTGATAAAAACCACATCTGCCGCTTTGGCAAAAGCAAGCGGATCTGTTGCGAAAGGCGCATTGACCTGTGTTGCAGCGCTACTGGCAGAAGCTATGGTACGACTAGCAACGCCGACTATTTCATGCCCGGCTCGGTGCAGAAGAACCGCCAACGCTGTGCCCACATTGCCAGCACCAATAAAAGCGATACGCATAGGACGCCTCCTTGTTTCTGATATAAAAAACAACAATGCCCTCTGACAGGGTCAGAAGGCATAAATAGACAGTGCCCTTTCCTGTCCCAGTCCCAAAGGATCCAAGCAGTTTTCGAGGGTTAATTGAGTTACATAAAGGAAATAGGTGCAGTTTGCATAACAATACTGCCCTTTGTATCATTGTAGCATGCGTTAATCTACGTGGCAAGGAAAAATTTTCTGCATATCAATGGGGTGGCTCAGAAATGCTTTCAGTAGTGAAACGGCTCCTTCTACGTCATCTAGATCTACCATCTCACCTGGTGTATGAACGTAACGACAGGGGATGGAAATAACACCAGCGGGTATTCCTTCACGGGTCAGATGAATCGCACCGGCATCCGTACCCCCTGCTGTTAACACTTCGAACTGATACGGTATATTATTCTTTTCCGCTATTTCTGTTAACAGTTCTTTTACTTGGGGATGGCAAATAACCGAATTATCTTTAACTTTAATGGTGGCACCTTGACCGAGAGAAACGTTCATCGTGGGGGCTTCTGGCGTATCACCCACTAGCGTTACGTCAACAGCTAAGCCGAGATCGGGATTAACGCGGTAACTAGAGGTCCGCGAACCACGTAGCCCCACTTCTTCTTGCGTCGTAAACACAGCATAAACCTCGTTAGTTGTCTCGCCCAGTTCGCGCATGGTTTGAATGAGCACTGCGCACCCGGCACGATTATCCATGGCTTTACCAATGATACGGTTACCCGCGAAGACTGCATCACGCTGACTCGTGGCAATGTCCCCGACTCTAACTTGTTTAGACGCTTCGTCTCCACTTGCTGCACCAATATCGATGTAGAGTTTTTCCAAAGTGAGTTTCTTAATATCGTCTACTTTTTCCATGCCGATGGTACCAATGGTGCCATTGGAGAAAATGACGCGCTGTCCCAGCAGAATATAGGGTGAAAGTCCACCAATATTGCCAAAACGCAAGAATCCTTTTTTATCGATATACGTAACAATGACACCGATTTCGTCCATATGGGCAGCTACCATTACTTTGGTACCCGTTCCTTTTTTTACGGCATAAAGATTGCCCATTTTATCGGTAAAGATATCGTCCACATAATCTTGCAATTCCTCGCGAATAACACGAGCAATCTCTTCTTCCCGTCCTGATGGTCCGTACGTCTCACTTAATTTTTTAAGTAGTTCCTTCAAGGGGCAGGCCTCCTTCAGCTATGGCCTTTACAATTCCTTTGGCCAAACGTATGGTATTTTGATAATCATCTAAATTTATAAGTGAAGCGGGAGAGTGGATATAGCGACAAGGAACGGAAATCACACTACTGGGAATGCCTTCATGTGTTTGCGATATCTTGCCTGCATCCGTACCCGCCGTTGTCAGGCGTCGGAACTGATAAGGAATACCTAACTTTTCCGCGGTTTGAACCACTAAATCCAGCATAAACTGTGGCGTGATAAATGAAGCATCCATTAAGGTGACGGCTGGCCCTTTACCCAATTGTGTAACATGGCGAGCTTCATTAGTACCGACTACATCTGATGCCGAGGTGCCTTCAATGACAAATGCCACATCCGGGTGGACAGTATAGGCCGCTACACCAGATCCCCGCAAGCCCACTTCCTCTTGTACGGTAAAAACGGCTGTCAGTTCCAGGTCGAAATCTTCCTTCATCAGTTCCACCAAGACAGCACAACCCACACGGTCGTCAAATGCTTTTCCTAGTAAACAATTATCACCAATTTCATGAGTTTTGCTATTAAAAGCAACGTAGTCACCGACTTTAACAAGTTTTTCTGCTTCATCTTGACTATGTACGCCGATATCGACATAAAGGTTTTCAATCTCAATGGGCTTTTTACGTTCTTGCGGTTTTTGCAAGTGGATAGCTTTGGCACCAATGACACCCGGTACATGACTATTACCCACAACCACAGGTTTGGAAACTAAAACGCGATCATCAATTCCGCCTACTTTGATGACGCGCAACAAGCCCGATTTTTCAAACCCAACCACCATCAAGCCCACTTCATCCATGTGGGCCGCCAGCATCACGCGTGGTTTTTTGCCTGTACCCTTCTTCACATACAAGTTACCCAGTGTATC
>JANKMV010000014.1:0-9106 GCA_024650095.1 Bacillota bacterium
CGACTTATTAATAAAGGACCTAGACTTGGAAAGAAAGCATACAGTTTAGCTTTGTACTACTGCCATCTTATCCTTAAAGAAACCTAGCCTTAAAGGTTTAGATGGGCTCAAGCTACTTTTCTCTGATTACCTGCAATATAACAATCTTGCATAAAATACTAACATAGCAAAGAATCCTTGTCAAGACAATGCAAGCAGTAGTACAGCTGACATAGCTATGGAGTGCTCTTGCTGCAATTCAATCTTCAAATATTTGAAACAAAAAAGGCTGCCACTTAACGAATTATTTCAACTCGTTTTGCAACAGCCTCTTTTTGCTATTTTTTATACGACTCTATTGTCTTACTACATATGGTGTATATAATAGTTCAACCTTATTCCACCGTTACCGATTTAGCCAAATTTCGTGGTTTATCCACATCGCACCCACGGCTGACGGAGGCATAATAAGCAATGAGCTGGAGGGGGATAACGGTAAGCACGGGAGTTAGGAGTGGTAGGGTGGCTGGGATTTCCAAAACGGCATCCACCTCTTTTTTCGTTTCTTCGTCACCCTCGGTGGTAATGGCCAATACATACGCGTCGCGAGCTTTAACTTCTTTAATATTGCTCCACATTTTTTCATGTAGTTCAGGTTGCGTTGCTAGGGCAATGACAGGGATGTCTGCTACGATTAGCGCTAAGGTGCCGTGTTTCAACTCACCCGCTGGATAGGCTTCTGCATGGATGTAAGAAATTTCTTTTAGTTTAAGCGAGCCTTCAAGCGCTACGGCGTAATCAAGACCGCGGCCAATGAAGAATGTATCATTCCACACGCTCAGCCGCTGTGTAAATTCTTTTAAAGCTTCTGTTTTATGCATAATGCTATCGACGTCTGCCGGCAGGTTTTTCATGGCATCTGTGATGGTGATAATCTCCTCATGGCTTATGAGTTGACTGGTCTGACCTAATTGTAGCGCCAGGAGGTAGAGGACAATTAATTGAGTAGTATACGCTTTGGTGGAGGCCACCGCTATTTCTGGACCCGCCCATGTTAAGATGACATGATCCGCTTCACGGGAGACGGTACTACCCACCACATTGGTAATGGCCACAACATGACTACCCTTTGCTTTGGCTAGACGCATGGCAGCGAGAGTATCCGCTGTTTCACCCGATTGACTAATAACAATGACAAGGGTATCAGCTCCTATGAGTGGATCTCGATAACGGAATTCGGAGGCAACATCTACTTCTACTGGCAAACGTAGCAGCTTTTCAAAGACATATTTGCCCACAAGGCCAGCATGGTAGGCCGTTCCACAAGCAACCACCACCACTTTACGCAGTTTCTTAATCTGCTCCTGGTTTAAATTTATTTCTGGGATATTTACTAGTCCATCAGCGGTGATGCGACCACGGAGAGTCTCCCTGATGGCTTTGGGTTGTTCATAAATTTCTTTGAGCATAAAATGCTCGTAGCCTTCCTTTTCCGCAGAGATTGCATCCCACTCTACATAGAAAATAATTTTTTCCACAGGGTTACAGTGACAATCTTCCACCACAACACTCTCACGAGTGACTTCTGCCAGTTCACCATCTTCAAGAATAAGGGTGTTACGGGTATACTTAAGTAGAGCTGGAATATCAGAAGCAATAAAGTTCTCGCCAACACCTAAACCAATCACTAAAGGACTGTCTTTACGAGCACAGATAAGACGATGAGGATCTTTTTCACTCATCACCACAAGACCATACGAACCTTTAACTTTCTCCAGTACACATCGCACCGCTTGTTTTAGATCGCCACTATAAAAGTGCTCCACCAAATGAGCTAACACTTCTGTATCTGTTTCTGATCGAAAACTATGGCCTTCTCGAATAAGCCATGACCGTAATACTTGATAGTTTTCAATAATGCCGTTATGAATAACGACAAATTGCCCCGTACAATCACTATGGGGATGGGAGTTTAAATCACAGGGACGACCATGGGTGGCCCAACGCGTATGACCAATGCCAATGGTGCCGTTTGGAACAAATTCTCCCACTTTGTCTTCCAGCTGTTGCAGACGACCGACAGATTTCATCACTTCTACATGGTCAGAATCTAATAACGCAATACCAGCGGAATCATAACCGCGATATTCTAATTTACGTAAACCTTCTATGAGGATGGGGTATGCTTTTTGCGCCCCAATGTAACCAACGATACCGCACATAATCTTATTCCCCTCTCTGCCATTCATTTCTTATGCTTATTTTTATAGTTTTCTCACTTATTTAGAAAATACAAATAAACCATGGTGACTTTTTTGTCCCGACAATTACTTGTCGGTTTTGTGAAGTCCCTTACGGCCGTGGCCCGGCCGGGAGGCATCCGCCGAAATATCGATAACCTCCACCTCGTCAACACGTAGGACGTGTTCTGGCGCTTACTATGCGATTGTAGGCTTACATTCCCCCTTTATGCGAGCTCCCTTTTTATCAAATCCGCCATCTCTTGTGCCATTATATGCAATTGGTCTTCATTTGGTCCCTCGAGCATGACACGAATTAATGGCTCTGTACCTGAGGCGCGAATCAACAGCCGACCAATTCCTGATAGTTTTGCTTCTGTCTGAGCGATGGCTTCCTGAATGCGGGGATTTTCTTCCCAGCCGTCACGATTATTCACCAGACAGTTTAGCAGAACCTGCGGATAATGTGTAAATGAAGCCGCCAACTGAGCAAGCGATTGTTTTTTCTCCGCCATAACAGAGGCAACTTGGAGCGCTGTTAACAAGCCATCCCCGGTGGTATTGTGCTCCAAGAGGATAACATGACCAGATTGTTCACCCCCAAGACAAAAGCCCCCTGCCACCATTTGTTCTAAAACATAACGATCGCCCACTTTCGTGCGCAATAGTTCAAATCCATGCACTTGTGCAGCTTTCTCCAGACCCAGGTTACTCATAACAGTGGCAACCAATGTGTTCTGCTTTAGTTGGCCTTTTTCTTTAAGCGATTTGGCTAAAATCATCATAATTACATCACCGTCGATGAGCTGTCCATTGCCATCAACAGCAAGCACACGGTCGGCATCACCATCAAAGGTAAAGCCCACGTGGGCATGGTGTTGCTGCACCATTGCTATCAGCGCAGCAGGATAGGTAGAGCCGCAGTTGTCGTTGATATTAATGCCATCGGGAGAGTCATAAACAGCAATAACCTCCGCCCCTAGCGCCCTGAAGGCCTTGGGTGCCAGGCGGTGTGCAGCACCGTTAGCACAATCCAAAACAATGCGGAAGCCTTCTAGGTTGATCGCAACGGAGGAGAGGACATATTGTAGATAACGTTCACCAGCGGTATTATCCATATGCACGCGTCCAATGGCGTTGGCCTCGGGACGGGGACATGGATCGGTGGTTTGGAAAAACAGTTCTTCCATTTCTGCTTCAACCTCGTCCGATAATTTAAAACCATCAGCACTAAAAAATTTGATGCCATTATCAGGATACGCGTTATGAGAAGCAGAGATCATTACGCCACCACAACCACGTAGCTGCTTTGTTAGGTATGCAACGGCCGGTGTAGAAATTATACCGGTTACATACACATCAACGCCGGCCGATGTGAGGCCGGCAATTAAAGCGCCTTCCAGCATAGGACCCGAAATACGGGTATCGCGCGCAACTAGAAATGAACGTTGTCCGCTACTTTGTTGTAGTAATATATAAGCAGCGATGCGGCCAATCTTAAAAGCGACTTCGGGAGTTAACTGGCGATTTGCCACACCGCGAATACCATCAGTACCAAATAGTTTTGCCATTTTGTCTCCTCCATAAAACCATTTTAGTATAGCACATCCATACAGTTTTGACAATTTAGTTGTTTGTGATAACGACCTCAGCCTGAATTTGACCCGTAAACAGAACAGCCACGCCTTCTGCGTCGTTAAGGGTTAGCGTAACTACAATATTTTCTGTGGCACCCGCAATGTCAACAGCTTCTGTACTAATTTCTGTAATGGTAGCCAGTTGTTCTGCCGAGCCCTCAATGGTAACGGTTGCAGGATCTAGCAGAATCTGCTGGACCTTGTAGCCTTCAGCGGGGCTTCCCTGTAGCGGAACCTCAACAGGCACTTCTTTTTGTGGTTGGGCAAATGGAATGAAAACTTCCACCATGCTTGGACTAATCCGGACACCATCTAGAACCTGCCCTCCACTATCCACTGCCTGCACAGGAACCATTTGCCGGCGCTCACTATTGGCGCCATCGACATTAACAATAACTCGAATACGATCCACTGCCTTTAGATAAGTACGCGTTCCTTGCACAAAGACAGAGCTGGGAACTATGCGCGCTTCGCCCATAGAAAAACCGCTAGCAGGTGCCCCCATCACGTCGAGTTCCACAGGCATCTGAGGGGATTCCACTTCTTCTAGTATTATTACCACTTGTTGGGGATCAAAGGAGAGAACTTTAATACCTGCGGGTACTTCCGCATTTGGGCTAAGCCGGTGCTGCCCCACACCTAGGTCACGTAAGTCAACAAACACTTTTAGATTTTGTGGGGTTATACTATTTAATGTATCCGAGCGTCCACTGAGCACAACATCAATTTGCTCTGGGATTTCCATCAATTCCAGTTGTTCACCAAGATTCAACCATTCTAATGGGACATTGCGATACGGACGTGTAACCTCAGGGACCTTATCACGTATTAAGTCACCTGTTACATACGTCCAAAGAATAAGTGCCATAAAAAAAGCAATCAGTTTAAGCCCTATATTATTTTTAAGTAATCGTTGCAACATCTTACCCCCTCCACTGCCAGAAGTTTATGGTGGTCGACGGTGGTTTACAGAGATTAATCAAAATCTGCTTCAACGTTTTATCGTCAAGATAACGCGTCAGTTTACCATTGTTGGTCAAGGATACTACGCCGGTTTCTTCTGAGACAATGATCGAAACAGCATCCGACTGTTCAGATACACCCAATGCGGCTCTGTGTCGCGTGCCTAATTCTTTACTTAAGTTAGGGTTTTCCGTTAGAGGAAGGTAACAACCGGCAGCCATAATACGATTACCACGAATAATAAGGGCACCATCATGCAATGGACTGCGTGGAATAAAAATATTAATTAAGAGTTCAGCAGAAACACGTCCATCAATGACAATGCCCGTTTCTATTAATTCATTTAAACCCGTCTCTCGTTCCACAATAATTAGTGCACCAATTCTTTTTTTTACAAGGACTTGAATTGCTTTGATAATCTCTTCCAACATTAGATCAAAGTCAGCTTCTCCATATAGGTGGCTACTGCGGGTAAAGATTTTGCCTCGTCCTAGGGTTTCCAGCGCTCGTCGGAGTTCAGGCTGAAAAACGACGGGGATGGCCACAATTCCAAGCGTCATAAGATTTCCCAAAATCCAATCAAAGGCAGAGAGTTCTAGTTCCCTACTCACAACTGTGGCGATAAGGAGCACTGCGAAGCCCTTAACAAGTTGCTCCGCCCGTGTACCACGAATTAACACAATGGCTTTATAGAAAACAAAGGTTACAATGGCAATATCTAGAATACTTCGCCAACTGATGGCGCTGAGTACCTGGAGAAATTGTGTCATCTTGTCACCTCCGTTTGCTAAATACGTTTAAACGCATATAATGTTATCTTTCGCTAAATACCTCTAAAAAACCTGCAATAAACCGTTAACAGTACGTTAAATAAAATTAAAATGTACCCGTTAACTGTGGCGATAAAAATCACGAGTTAAGCTAACGACGACACTGCTTAATCCCCATAGACCGATTAAGTTGGGTATGGCCATCAGACCATTCAATGTATCTGCCAGTGCCCACACCGCATGCAGTCCTCCCATAGCACCAATGGGAATTAAGGCAATCCAGAGAAATCGGTACAGTATGGCTGAACGGGTACCTACTACATATTCAAAACACTTTTCTCCGTAGTATGACCACGATACGAGGGTAGAAAAGGCAAAGAATACAAGCCCGATAGAAACTATATAACCACCAATTCCCGGTAAGCCCTGATTAAAAGCCGCCGTTGTCATGGCTGCACCTTCAAACCCTTGTGTCCAAGTTCCTGTGACTAAAATGGCTAATGCTGTGAGAGTACAGGAGAAATGGGTATCGAAGAAGACTTCAAACATACCCCATAAGCCTTGCCGGGCGGGGTGGTCTGTGCGGGCAGCCGCATGAGCAATGGATGCACTGCCTAAACCCGCTTCATTGGTAAAGATACCACGTGCCACACCAAAGCGAAATGCATGCAAGACAGTTGCACCCGCAAAGCCCCCGATGGCAGCTCTACCAGTAAAGGCATGCGCCACAATCTGACTAAAAGCACTGGGTACTTGGATGCGGTAGAGGAAAAGGATGATGAGTGCACTAATGGTATAGAAACCCGCCATCAGTGGTACCAGTTTCTCCGTAAAGGATGCCACCCGGCGGATACCGCCAATAATAACAAGCGCTGTCACAACAGCCATGATTAAACCGGTTATAAGGGGTGGCACACGAAAACTTTCCTGCATCGCGCTGGCAACAGAATTAGCCTGCACCATATTGCCAATGCCAAACGCAGCAAGGGCGCCAAACAAAGCAAAAAGAAGCGCAAGCTTGCCGTTCTTAAGGCCACCTGCTAAATAATACATCGGTCCACCCACGACGACACCGTCGGGGCGCGTATGACGAAATTGAACAGCTAACACAACTTCGGCATATTTTGTCACCATGCCAAAAAATGCCGACACCCACATCCAAAAAATTGCTCCTGGCCCCCCAAGTGTGATGGCAGTAGCGACGCCTGCAATATTTCCCGTCCCGATGGTGGCAGCCAAAGCTGTCGTTAACGCTTGGAAGGGGCTAATTTCCCCTTTTCCACCTTTTTCCTGGCGTAGCAAACTGAAAATTGTCTCACGTAACATGGTGATAAAACGCCGTACCTGCAGTCCATGAAGACGTAGAGTTAGAAATACCCCCGTGAATAAAACAGCGGCAATCATGATGGGTCCGCCAACAAAGTTATGTAGAAAATCATTTACCGCCCTGATGATAGTTAGACTGTCCACAACTCACGCTCCCTTTTTGTAACCCTCTTTCAATAAGTATGCCACAAGTAGGGGGCGAAATGTCACAGAATTTTACGCGTTCATAATTTCGGCTGGCTGCCTGCAGTACGGACAGAGACCATCTTTTACTTTATTTATTATCTTATATCCATCCCGCAAGACAAGAATTTCTCCACAAGAGGGGCACATTGTATGGGCGGTCATCTGGGTGGGGATATTCCCCAAATAAACATACTGTAATTTCCGTAGGGCAATCTCTCGCAGTTTCTCTAAGGTAGAAACAGGCGTCGCTGGTTGTCGAAAACGGTGCTGGGGATAGTAGCGGGTAAAGTGGACAGGAATTTTGGGGTTTATGTCAGCAACCCAGTCTGCGAAACGACGAACTTCATTTTCATTATCATTTAACGAAGGAACAACGAGGTAGGTAAGTTCCACATGGGAGACTGCCGCCGCTTCTTCTACGTAGCGCAAAACGGGTTGCAGACGCCCAGCACAATGATCTTGATAAAAATCATTAGTAAATGCTTTTACGTCAATATTAAAGGCATCAATAAAGGGAAGCAGTGCCCGTAATGGTTCAAGATTGAGGTACCCATTTGTGACCAACACATTTTTCAAGCCATGCTGGTGCACCAATTGCGCGGTCTCCCTCACAAACTCGTACCACATGCCCGGTTCGGAGTATGTATAGGCGATACCCATGACACTAGGCTTGATGGCGGTAAGCATTTCCATCAACTGCAGAGGCGTCTTGCGTGTGTACATAGTTTCGGCAGAGGCACGAGCCAACTGCCAATTTTGACAGAAGCCGCAGTCTAAGTTACAACCCACCGTACCCACAGATAATATCTGCTGCCCAGGATAGAAATGATAAAGTGGTTTTTTCTCAATGGGGTCGCTGGCGAGGGCGGCACAAAGGCCATAATTTAACGTATAGAGTTTCTTCCCTTTTGCTTGCCGCACACCACATAGACCCGTTTCCCCCGTTTTAAGACGGCAAAAATGGGGGCACAGGTAACATAGGACAGCATCTTTAGTGGCTTGGTAGTATAGAGCTTCTTGCATACAATATCCATGCCCTTCCTTTAATAATAGCGCTGCACATGAAAACGGAAAAGTTGGTAGGACTCGTGGGGCGCAATCCCTGCTTTTTGTAATGCAATGGCTACTTGTTCCTCGGCAGTTGCCACCCCGGGTAAGGCGGGTAGGAGCAAGCCACGGCGTCTACCACTTTCCACAATGACGCCATACTGTTCTGGATCTAACTCTCGCGGACTCGAAACCTCTTCGGCAGGGGCAAGCACATCCACCGAATACGAAAGGTGTGGCAATTCTTCCTGCGTTACCGCTGGGAAACGTGGGTCGTAGATGCCAGCAGAAATGGCATTTTCAATGATTTCTGCAGCTAGATTTTCATGCATTGCTTCAATAGTGCCAATACAACCACGTAACTCGCCATCAAGCTTTAATGAGACAAATACACCAGCTTGCTGTTTTAGTAAGGGCGAATTTGCTGGAGGTGTAATTATTTGTTTAGTACGAACGAACGCCTCCAGCGTATTTTTGGCTAAGCTAACATGCTCACTTACAGGTGTGATCTCTGGTTTTTCCTGTGGTTGATGTTCTAATCCTGGCGTTAAATCAGCGACCAGGTAGCCCACCCCAAATGGACTCTCATAGGAAAGGATTTGCGGCTGCACATCTACTCCGTCAAGGATGCCAAGACCTAGTACGAGGGAGCGGTAACCACATTCACCTGCTTCTTGTAGCAGTTGATTATCCATGGACAGAATGGCTTTCGTATCGAATGTCTCCACCATCTGTCGCAACTTGCGATCAAATTCTGCGCCAGAGCGAGAAAAACCTGCGGGCGCATCTTCGGTTAAACGGTGTGAAAGGTCAGCGCTGCAGATCACTGCGGCGTGACGATGTAAGCGCTGTAGCGCTTTGCGCACTGCTTTTCCAAACGCATAGAGTTTTTGCGGAGCAAGAAGTCCATACGTTAGATGTACAATTGGCAAGTGAAGCCCCGCTTGTTGTAAAAAGT
>JANKMV010000014.1:9116-15209 GCA_024650095.1 Bacillota bacterium
AACCATCGCTCCATGGTCTAACGCTACGTCAACACCGTAAGCAGCACTACTTCGCTGATTAATATGGGCGCAACGAATACCGATACGATCTCCTTCCAACTCTATGACTTGTAGCAAACGTTGATCTGTGCGTAAAGAAAAAGTTATATCGGGCGCGCCAAACTGTGCCAGAGAACCCGTCAGTTGTTCCTCTGCCAATACAGCCACAGCATCACGAAACATGGGGCCGTGTGGAGTTATGAGGATTAACACATCAGCTCCACTTTGTTTACAGCGGTGAGCCATCTCTGTCATGGCTGCCCCTGTAGCGGCAACCCGCTCCGCTTCATGCCCTCCCACTGCGGGAATAACAATGGCGGGGTGAGGGTAGATTCCCGCGTGGACAATTGTATCCATTTGCATACACCTCCTTTGTATGTCTATATAATCACATAAAAGTAATCCATGTAGAATAGTGTAAAGAGATAGTTTTCTTCATATTGATTCTACCCTAGCTTGTCCGGAAATGTTTTCCTATACTTCTATAATAAAAGAATTTTTCTAAGAATTACAAGGGTGTTCCATCACCTCTTTTGCAACTAGCATTTTTAAACAGGATTTTAGCCCCCATAACCAGAATACCTTCTTAAGATGTTGGCGATGTTTGATGATAGTATTTTAATATACCCACATAGATAGCCCACGCCACCTTCGCTTGATAGGTAGAATCAGACAAAAGACGTGCCTCGGACGGATTAGAAATAAAACCGCACTCCACTAAGATGGCTGTCCTGTTTGCTTCATTAAGGACATAATAATTGCCGGGTTTGATGACTCTGTCCGTGTTGGCTAAAATACGAATCAATTCCTGCTGTACTATTTCAGCAACTATTTTAGATGGTTCATGCTCTGATTTATGGAATACTTGTGCACCATGCCACTGCGCTGAACCGATGGCATTGGCGTGAAGACTAACGAAGAGTTCAGGATTGGTGCTTTCAACAAGTAGCATTCTGTTCTTCATGTCTTCTCTTTTTTTCGGACCCGATGTGGGCACGACCAATAAATCTTTGTCCGTTTCCCTGGTCATAACAACGCGAGCGCCCCCAGCTTGTAAATAATCACGTAGGTGCAAGGAAATTTCGAGTACGATATTCTTTTCTTCAACATTGTTGTTCATCACACCGGGGTCATATCCACCATGGCCAGGATCTAGTACAATCGTTTTACCCGCTAATGGTAACCCGCCAAGAGTAGCCGTACTACTAACGGGTAAGGCCAACCGTGTTAGCGGTATGACTATTGCTAGGATGAGGAAAATGAGGAACCCTAGGCAAAACTTACGTCTGGCTCCTTGGCTAGTGACAAGTGAAATATGCACCATACCCCCCCCTTTATCACAGCATATGATAAATAACAACAGCTTATGAGGTGAGGCTTGTATGAAAAACAACAGTTTATTGTTATTATTTTTAACCTTTTTTAAGATCGGCGCCACCACCTTTGGAGGTGGCTACGCTATGTTACCCATTATTAAAAGAGAAGTAGTGGAACGACACGAGTGGTTATCCGACGAAGAATTTGTCGATGCTCTTGCGGTAACTCAGTCCTTACCTGGAGCAATAGCTGTAAATTCCTCCATTTTTATTGGACATAAAGTCAGAGGAATTGTAGGGGCACTCATTGCAATGTTCGGCTCCGTCTTACCTTCTTTTTTTGTCATCTTAATCATTGCCATATTCTTTGCCCGTTTTACAGAATACCCGATGGTTCAGGCAGCATTCGCTGGCATACGACCGGCCATTGCTGCCCTTATTGCAGCCGCTGTGCTAAAGGTTGGTAGACCTGTGATGAAAAAGCGATTGAATTTGTTGTTAGTGGCGCTCTTTTTACTACTTTCTCAAGTATTTAGCATCCATCCCATGGTGATTATTGTGCTGGGTATAGCGGTTGGGTTACTATTATTCCGTTTGAAAGAGCAGCCGGAAAGCGAGGTTGACCCACAATGATGATTCTGCAACTTTATCTTACTTTCCTTAAAATTGGACTGTTTGGTATTGGTGGCGGCTATGTAATGCTATCTCTTATTGAAAGGGAAATTATTGAGGTGCAAGGGTGGCTGACACTAGCTGAATTTGTGGACATTTTGGCGATAGCGGAGATGACACCAGGCCCCATTTCCATTAACGCTGCTACCTTTATCGGGTACACTACAGCTGGTTTTTGGGGTTCTGCTTTCGCCACCGCAGGGGTCATCACTCCTTCTATAATATTAGTTTTACTGGTTGCCACCCTCCTAAAAAAATTCTATCAAAACAAATGGGTGCAGGCAGCGTTTTCCGGTCTACGTCCCGCTGTCATTAGCTTAATTGCAGGTGCTACCATCTTTGTGGCTCGCACAGCGTTAATCGATATTTCCTCCATTTTAATCGCGCTTACCGCTTTTGCCTTGCTTGTCTTCACACGTCTACATCCTATTCTTGTGCTCTTGTTGTCTGCTGTTGCGGGTATATTTTTGAACATTTACTAATTATCTAAGGCAATTTCACCCTTCCTTTAAAGTGGCCTTGCCGGCACACCACCGACAAGTGTTTTTGCTTCAACGTCATGGTTAACTAATGATTGAGCAGAAATTGTCGCTCCTTCGCCAACAGTTATTCCTGCCAAAAGAGTTGCATTGGCACCGATTAAAACATTAGCACCGATTTTCACTTCTCCCGTTGCCCACTCATGTATTAAAAATTCATGCGCTAGAATTGTAGCATTATAACCAATGATGCTATTATCCCCCACCGTAATTAGTTGAGGGAAAAATACATCAAACATGGCCATTAAACCCACTGAAACATCTTTACCAACTTTTATCCCCACAAGTCGATAGAGCACATTTTTTAATCGCAGTGAGGGAAGATATCGACAAAGATAGATAACTAAAAAGTTGAAGACAACACGCACTGGATTGACATAACTTGTCCAATAATGAAGGGAATTTTTCGGTCCAGCATTATTGTGTTTTATTATTTTACGCATGCATTTCTCACCACCGTATACACTGTTTACACTCAGCATGCTCGATAACTGTGCATATGATACCCTCTCTTACCCTGCATCCACATCAAAAACAAACTTAGTAATTTATTTCAAATTGATCAGAAACTACCACTCATACAGTCAGAGGTTTGTGAAACGATAAAGACAGAGCCAATTTAAGAAGGGGGAATTGCATGTTTAAACATGAGAAACAACTTCTCCACCCCGTTAAAGTCGACGCACCTAATCCAAACTATGCGGCGATGCTACATGAGCAACTAGGTGGGCCAAATGGCGAGCTTAAAGCGGGTTTGCAGTATATTGGGCAAAGCTTCCGCATCAAAAACCAGGAAATAAAAGATCTGTTTCTAGACATTGGAGCAGAAGAACTGGGTCATATGGAAATGGTTGCTACCATGATCAGTATGTTGAATGGTCATGATTTGGCTGCGGAAGATGCAACGATTGGCCAAATCGAAGCCCATGTTCTAACAGGACTGAACCCATTTTACTGTAACGCTTCTGGCGAGTTATTCACAGCAGCCTATGTTAACTCTACAGGAGATCTACCTGCAGATATTCTTTCCAACATAGCAGCGGAGCAGAGGGCGAAAGTCGTTTATGAGTACCTATACCGTCAAATTGATGACAAAGGTGTACGGGAAACTATTGACTTCCTTCTTAACCGAGAAGAAGCCCACAACGCTCTGTTCAGAGAAGCATTAAATCAGATTCAAGATACCGGCTCTAACAGGGATTTTGGAGTGACAGAAGATTCCCGTCTCTACTTTGATCTTTCCACACCCGGGAAATTCTTTGAACACCCCTTCCCTACACCTCCTTCTTTCCAGAACCCGCGGCAAACTCAAGGGAACCAACCGCTCCAATAACACAAGTTGCAAGCGAGATAATTTACTAACAATGCTAAAAAGGAGACCCATTAGGGTCTTCTTTAACATGATGGGAAAGAATGTGAGGTTAAATAAACGAAATTTTGCAAAAATTTAGCCATCACTCCACATTTTGTTTGCTTTTTTTTCCTAGAGCGGTGTATAATATGGTTACCACTGCATTTTCCTCGGGGTTGGGAATCTAGATCTCCTTTGTTTAGGTTAGATTTTCCAGTAGGAACCATATTTAGGGAAATCAGGGGCCCAAAACAAAGGAGGTTTTTTCATGTACGAGGACAAGACTTTAACATGTCGTGACTGTAAAGAAGAATTTATCTTTACAGAGGGCGAACAGGCATTCTATGCCGAGAAAGGGTTCGAAAACGAGCCCGCACGGTGCCCGACCTGTCGTGCAGCACGCAAACAGCGCGGTAATAGCGATCGCTCCGAGCGTCGCATGTATACCGTTACGTGCTCCGCTTGTGGTGTAGAAACTGAAGTGCCCTTTAATCCTTCTCTTGATCGCCCTGTTTATTGTCGCGAATGTTTCCAAAACCGTTAATTTCATTATTGTAGAGTACGTTAGAGTAAGGAACCTGATTAGATGTCGAGCACATCAAATTTATTGAAAGTTCTCTCTCGTTCATCACGAACGAGGGAGTTTTATTTTACTGCAAAGTAATTAAATCAACTTAACAATAGGCTACCATAATCGTTGCCGGTGATTGCACTGTGAATTCTTGGTATGTAAAACCACCATACGTGCGCACAGTAGTAAAGCCAGCAGCTAGCAAATATGATTCCAATCTAGCTTTCCTGATGGGATGTAGTGTAATACTATTTGCCATCGATACGGTTGTGCCATCCACTTGTTTTAGCTCCAACGTAGAATTAAAAATTAATTTATCCTCACTTTGGGGCCGATAGATACGTATAAAGCGTACGTTATCGTATTCTATCAATGGCAAAGGCGTATCTCCTTCTGCGAGAATACGATCGAAATTAACGATTTGAAATATAGCAACGCTGCCCGGGGTCAACACTTTACGTAGAGATATAAGTGTATTTTCCAGTTCACGCTCGCCTGCTAGATGGGCCAGCGAATTACCAATGCAGAACAAGCCGTTAAACGATAATTCCAAAGCCGCAGGGTTACGCATATCCCCCACCGCGAAGTGAGCAGAATTATTTGTTGTGCGCGCCTTTTGTTGTGCTAACTCCACCATCTGAGGCTCTAGATCTGTGCCCCAGACCTCGTACCCGCGATCTGCCAGTGCCAGTGTATATGTTCCTGTACCACAGGCCACATCGAGGATTCTTGCCGCCTTGACGGATCTAAACACCTCCGTCAAAAATGTAAGCTTGGCGGGATCTAAGGGAAAAACATCATCATAATATTTCGCCAACGTTTCATAAAAAATAAGCTCTCACTCCTCCCTATGCTATTCTTTCCACAACAGTTCACACAACACATTACTTTTACTGGCACGAGATCGGCCAAAAAGAAATAATCAACAATACCTGCTAGATGTGCAGGATTTTTTATTTTGCGGCAGAAGTAGAATGCATATACATATAGTTAAGCTGAAGTAATCAAGTAAGGAGTTGAAGTCCATGCAAGGTGATAAATCCAAATCGTTATTCGGCATCATAGTCATTATTGCAGGCGTTATTTTACTATTAGAAAATCTTGGGTACACCACAGTCAATCTTTTTGATTATTGGCCCCTATTACTGATTGTATGGGGACTACAATCCTTGTGGACAGGGAGCAGAAATCCTGGCGCACAAGGCCTCTCTGTATTCGTTATCGTGATCGGCATTATATTATTAGCCAATAGCTTGGCATGGGCTGATATAAATGTACGTAGCATCTTCAGAGTGTTCTTTCCTGTCCTCATTATTCTCATGGGTGTTAGTCTTATGCTTGGACGTTCCTTTGCTGGCAAATCGACCATGGCCATCATGGGTGGTGTGGAGCGAGGGAAAAACGCGCCTTGGCAACTAGAATCCGGCTCCTACGTTGCCTTTATGGGTGGTATTGAACTTGATTTACGGCATGCCATAATCCCCGAAGGTGAAACATTGCTAGATTTAACTGCTGTAATGGGTGGCGTTGATATTCGCGTGCCGGCAAATCTTCCTGTGATGGGTGATGGTTTTGCTGTTTTGGGTGGGGTCGAATTTTTCGGTA
>JANKMV010000150.1 GCA_024650095.1 Bacillota bacterium
GCTGGAAAATAGACTGCTGTTGGAGCATGAGAGCACGCAGAAGACGAGTACTAAAAACGCCACCTTCATCACGGACGTTTCGCATCAGCTCAAAACGCCACTGGCAGCATTAAAACTTTATTGCGAGCTGGATCATGAGCACAATTCAGGTACATATATCGAAAAACAACTTGTCTTGATCGAGCGCATGGAACATCTAATTTATTCACTAATGCGACTAGAGAAGCTCCGTGCGGACGCATATGAAATGCAATTTGCCAAGCACGATTTTTCCCAGTTGGCAACGCTTGTGTGGGAAGAGCTTCAGCCACTGTATCCCCAAAAAACAGTTCACGTTAGCGGTAGAGTTACCATGCGCTATGATGCATACTGGATGAGTGAGGCGCTGATGAACATCCTGAAAAACTCCTGCGAGCACACCGCAGTCAATGGTAACATTTTGGTTTCACTGGAAACGGCAGATGCGTCTGTTACCGTCACGGTGGAGGACAATGGTGGGGGGATAGCAGACGAGGAACTGCCGCAGCTGTTTCAGCGTTTTTACCGTTCTTCACGTGCCTTACCCAACGGAGGTGCGGGTATCGGACTTGCCATCACCAAGACCATCGTCGAGAAACATCACGGGACCATCTATGCCGAGAATACGGCACAGGGTTTGAAGATCATCCTATGTTTTCCACGCTTGGACGGAGTTACTGCAATGGGCTAACCTTGCGGAAATGTAAGATGGGCGTCACCGAAAAGAAAGGTACGGTTGATACGATAAGCGTAAAGGGGGTAGCTACATGCAAATTCTACAATGCTGCAACGTACATAAAACCTATCAGAGCGGCGAAAACGCCGTTCATGCTTTACGCGACATTACTGTTAGTTTTGAGCAGGGAGAGGTTTGTGCCGTCAGAGGACCGAGCGGTTCGGGCAAATCGACTCTGCTGCACATTCTTGGCGGACTGGAGTATCCCACATCGGGCAACGTCCTCTACCAGAACGAAGATCTCTTTTCCTATAATGATAATCAGTTATCTATTCTCCGCCGACGCAGGTTTGGCTTTGTCTTTCAGGCCTATAATCTTGTGCAGGAGCTGACGGCCTCTGAAAATATACTGCTTCCTGTGCTGCTCGATAAGAAAAAGCCGGACGAAAAATATATATCTATGTTAATTGAACTATTGGGAATCGGAGATCGGCTGCATCACTTGCCAAGCGCACTTTCAGGTGGACAGCAGCAGCGGGTCTCCATTGCACGTGCCCTTGCCAATAAACCTGCCATCCTGTTTGCAGATGAGCCGACGGGCAATCTCGATGGAAAAACGGGGAGAGAGGTTCTTTCTCTGCTCAAATATGTGAGTAAAGAGATGGGCGTATCCTTAATCCTTGTGACGCATGATTTGCATATTGCAGAACAGGCGGAGCGCATTATCACGCTTGAAGACGGACGTGTCACGCAGGATAGCGGTCGGCGGGAGGCGTGACATGAAACCGCCATTTTCCGTAAATTGCATTGCTCTAGGGAATATCCGAAACAGACGGAAGCAGTATGTGTTGTTGGTCACAGCTATTGTGCTGGCGATTTATTTTGTTTCTACAATGCTGCTTTTTGCTTCCACCATGTTTACCTCACTGGCGGAGCGGCACTACCAGCGCATGGGTGAGCAGGATGCCATTATCTTTGATGTCAAAGATGCGCCACTGGAAGAGTTAATTGCCAACGGTACTTTTTCTGAGTACGGAAGAGCAGAAATATTAGCCTATGTCCTCCCCGATGGGGAAAACATCGGCGGCGGTTTTTCCCTTGCCATCTTTGATGATACTGCTCTTACCTTAGCGCGCAAGGATACACTTGAGGGTAGATTACCCGAAAAGAAAGGCGAGATTGCGCTTGAACAGAGCATGCTGGCACGACTGCGCACGGATGCCGGTGTAGGTGAGACGATAACACTTACGCTTATGATTCCCGATGGTGCAGGCTTTATGGATTCATCCATCCAAAAGAGCTATACACTTGTGGGTATCCTTACCGATAAGCTGATATATTTGGACCGATGGGGTTCAGTCAGCGCTGGTTATAATGACTATCCTGCAGGTGTACTCGCGGTGGAAGAACAGATCGCTGCAGGTGGCAAAACAATTGTGAACGTCTATGGACGCAATGTTCAGGACGCACGTACCTCATTTGAGCAATTGATGGCATTCTGTACAGATAACGGAATAATGAATAATTACGATAGACCTTCGATAGATATCACGCAATATCACCTCTTCAGAGGGGACTATAACTCCAACGACAATACCATCGTCGCAACCTTTGTGTTTTTCATGGTTATTACCGTGATCCTCGTATTGGCGGCGTGCCTCGGTATCGTGAACGCATTCTCCGCTAATCTGGAAACACGTAAGCGACAGATTGGGCTCCTGCGCGCAGTGGGGGCGACGAAAAAGCAGATACGGGAGATATTTGGCAGAGAGACACTCTTGTTGTCTGTATTTTCCATACCAATCGGTTTGATGCTTGCCTGTTTTACGGTCTGGGGTATCACTGAGCTCATGGGGCCAAACTACCTGTTTCGTCCCAATGCACTTGTCATCGTGGGTGTGGCTGTGGCTGGTGTGCTGTGTGTTATGTCCGCTGCCTCGATACCGCTGCGAAAGGCGGCTAACATTCCGCCCATGCAAGCAATACGCAATGTAGAATTGTCTCGCAAGATCAGGCAGAGCCAAATAAAAAGTAAACAACTCTTTGATGTTCCCCGTCTTATTGCCCGCCGCAACCTGACCCTCTACAGAAATAAGCAGGTCAGTATCACCGCCATGTTGGTGGTGAGTATCGTGTTAATGTCTCTGGTGGCGTTCATGGCAACACCGCTTATCGGTGAGGCAACGTGGGATTACGGGAGCGACTATTTTATGGGTATAAGCAACCGTTCTGTTGACTGGTTGATGGAATATGACTTCCATAATCCCGGTATCACGGAGCAGGACAGGGCAGATGTTGAAGCACTTTCGACCGTAAAAACAGTTACCGGGGGAAAGGTCATCAGCGTAAAGATACTTACTGATAAGATAACACCGTATATCACTGCTGGCGGCAACTGGAGTTTTGACTATCTTTCCCCGGAGCCGCAGATAGCTAACATGCCAAATGATCCTGAATTACTGCAGTGGCGTAAGCGACGGCACAACAGTTACATCGAAAGCAAGCTTAAGTACGGCTACACACAGGATTTTCTCACTGTAGACTGTTACGGTATTGATGTGGACGTTGCTGATAAGCTTTCTACTTTCGTATCTGCGGGGAGGATAAACAGTGAAAAACTGTCATCTGGTGAAGAAGTACTCATTATCGCACCAGCCGAGTATGGCATATATGAAGAACAGCATGGTGAAGAAGTTCATTTTAGCATTGATTTCGCACTTGATACTGACAAAGATTATCGTTACCTATATCAAAACGACATGTTCCAAGTGGGCGACGCCCTTACACTGAGCCTGTTGTATAGTAGTCGGCCAGAGCAGGAACACAGAGATGGACCACAGCTGTATAACGAAGATGGGAGCCGTAAACTGCCGGAAGACGCGGTGCGTGTGGACAAGACGGTCACAATTGGTGCGATATTGGAAACCCATGCCGATGGAAAGTATCTCGAAAGTTACATCGATTACTTCTTTTCAGAGGTGGGAACTATCCTCACCACATCGGCGGGATTAAATGCGCTTGGTTTCGACCGTCCCTATAGGACTCTAGCAATCACGCTCTCCGAGAGTCCGAGCGTAGAGATGGAGGAATATTTGGACAGAAATCTCTCGCAAATTGCATCTAGGACATCTGCCGTAAACCTGACATCAAGGATAGCAGCGGCGAGAGAAAATAGACAAATGGTATATGGCCTTCTAATTGCAGCAAGCGCGGTGGTTATCCTATTCTTCGCCATCTGCGTTAGTATGATCAACAATGCGCTATCAGCCCGTATTCGTGCCAGTAAACGCGAGATCGGCACCATCCGGGCGGTGGGCGCATCAAAGCGGGAGATAGCACGCTCATATCTGTGGCAGTTAACATCCATGTTCGTTTGGGGCACAGCCATTGGTATGGCAGTGCAGTTGGCGCTGTGCGGATGGCTTTCGACGAACCAGTATGTAGATAGTGCTGTGGTTTCTCTTCCTGTTTGGCAACCGCTTCTCTTCGTGGTGGTGCTATTTGGGATCTGCTACCTTAATGTCCGCTCCAAAGTGGGGGGCATTTTCAAAGACAGCATCGTGGAAAATATTCGTGAGCTGTAAGGAGGAAGGGAAATGAAGAGAATTGTTTGTCTCGTCATGTTCGTACTACTTTGCGTACGTACTGTAACCATCGTGTTCGCTACCGAACAAGCAATATCCATTGACACGAGGCATGTGTACGAAGGAATGGAGAAAAGTTATGCCCAGGGATATCTACCTACAGTATCCGAAGACCATGCCACGGTCGTGCTCCCGTTGTTGTCTGAAGCAGTAAGAGGACCCCTTACTGTCACTGTCAATCTAGGTGAGCCAGCAAGTGCTCCCTTCGTCTATAAGAATTATGAGAAGCAGTTTGACAAAAAGAGGTACACGTTTGACAACGAGGCTGTTGAATGCTACTTGATTCAGTTTTCATTTGCCTTGTCGGCAGACCGCATCAACGGCAATTATCCTATTACCTTGCGTGTCAGTGGGAAGACGGAAAGTGGCGAAGCATTTTCGCAGGAGTTTATGCTGTATGTTACCATCAGTGATGGTATTGATCCGCATGCATCCGAGCCTGAACCAACCCCAGTTCCCGTATCTCAACCCAAGCTAATGGCGGAAAGCTATAAGTTGAATCAAAAGTATGTGGGTGTGGGAGAAAGTGCAACGTTGGCAGTAACCATCAAAAATACCAGTAGCTCACAGACGGTGAAAAACATCAAACTTTTCTTTGCAGAGGATAGTGGTGAAATTTTATCTGCGGGGACAGGAGCACAGTACTGCAAGCAGATTGGCAAAGGTAAATCCTATACTTGGAGCTTTGAGGTATCCGCCACGACGACAGCACAGTCTAAACCCCATACGGCCACCATTACCATGGAATATGAAGATAGCCAAGGTAGTGCAGTTACCGCTTCTGACCGCATCACTCTGCCAGTTCGTCAACCTGTGCGTCTTGAATACGAAGAACCCTCCCTGCCGCAGCGAGTGACACAGGGCGACACGCCACCTTTTACTATGATGCTGATGAATCTAGGTAAAGGTACGATCTATAACGTGCTGCTAAAATTCGATCTTCCCTCACTTAACAGCGGAGGCAGTGTGCTCGTTGGCACAATTCTACCTGGCGAGTCCCAAACAGGAAGAACTAACTTTCGTGTCGAGTCAGAAGCGCTGGGTGCAGTTAAGGGAACGCTATTATTGTCCTATGAGGATGATTATGGTGAATATTATGAGCAAGAGATCTCCCTTGCCACCACCATTGAGAAGAAGCTAGAAATTGAGCCCCCTGCCGACACTAACGCCACAACTTTGGCATCTGATTTTCCGTGGTGGCCCGTACTTAGCGCTGGGAGCG
Organism: Bacillota bacterium; assembly: GCA_024650095.1. Classification (GTDB taxonomy): domain Bacteria; phylum Bacillota; class Dethiobacteria; order Dethiobacterales; family Dethiobacteraceae; genus JANKMV01. The sequence continues at coordinate 5,561 of JANKMV010000150.1, forward strand.
CGCTGCTTGCGTTGAGTTACTTTTTTGTATCTCGCTGGCTTAAGCAAAAAAAGGCGAGAGAAGACGATGAAATGAGATTATAGTAGTGTGAGAATAAACTCCCCCGAGGCCTAATCCAAAAAGACTGTACCATGTCGGGTTAGCCAGCTGTACATTATTTAAATTCCATAACACATTATGCTTCC
>JANKMV010000151.1 GCA_024650095.1 Bacillota bacterium
TTTTCTTCCTCCGTAATCTTCATAAATAGTTCCTCCAAATTACCACTGGTGGGAATAAAGCTGTAAACTACAAACTTTGCAGCAAACCTTGCCAGCAAGTGAGCTTGTTGATCACGTTCACCACTAAATATGACGTCGAGCTGTCCCTTATTATTGAGTTCCACCGCACGTACATCACCTTGTTCGAGTAACCATAACCGCGCCTCTTCTACTCTCTCCATTACACCTACCTCAATCAATGTATCGCCTTTAACGCGAGCCACCACTTCATCGATGGGCCCCACTAAAGGCATGCGACCTTGATTGATGATACCGATATGGGTACAAAGCTGAGCTAACTCTGCGAGAATATGTGAACTAATAATGATGGTATGTCCCATCCTTTGCAGTTCCTTGAGAATATTGCGTAAGTCCACCCGAGCTCTCGGATCTAGCCCCGAGGCAGGTTCATCCAAAAGTAGTAAGCGCGGCTGGTGCACGAGTGTACGCGCTAAACAGAGTCGCTGCTTCATACCTCGCGAAAGATTGTTGACAAAATCATCTCGTTTTTCCGCTAAACCCACCAACTCCAGCAAAGCAGGCATGGATTGACGCACTTGGTCAATACGGCATCCGGCAGCTTCACCGTAAAACTCCAAATATTCATTTACCCGCAGATCATCGTAAACACCAAAGAAATCTGGCATGTAACCGATGAGCTTACGTGTTTGTCGCGGATTTTTAAAGATCGACATGCCATCCAATTCAATCTGTCCGGCTGTGTGCGTGAGTAAGGTTGCCATAATGCGTAGAGCTGTTGTCTTTCCTGCGCCATTGGGACCCACAAAACCAAAGATACTGCCTTCTTCCACCACAAAACTAATATCATTGACGGCTGTTAGACGACCGTACTGTTTCGTCAAATTCTTTACCTGCATCATTTGAGAACACCTCCTTGTACAGAGAAGAGCCGGGTGGTATCCAACCACAAGTCTCCATCGTACTTTAGGCGAACCCGCAAGCGGTCTCCTTGAACTAATTGCTCTACATGCTGCAAGGTGTAGCTACTCACACTGTTTCCCGGAGTCATCATGCCTATTTGCTCCCACTCATCTTGCACATTGTTATAAACCAAAATTTCTGTACTCCCATGACCATTTACGGTTAAGTTAAGCTGATAATTACCCTGGGTGTAATCAATATTCTGGGGTAGGGGAAAAATCAAATCAAGTTGTCCATTTCCGTTTAAATATAATTCATTACCCATCTTACCACCCATATGAGCAGGTACGTTGGTGGCAGCAGGATGGATAATTAACGGCTTCAACCAACCGTCTTGAATGCTAAATTTTTCTTCCAAGGCCATCTCCCTCACTTGCAATCCAGTGGAGAAGATGGAAAGCGGTGTTGTTTGCTCAACACCAGACAAGTTCATTACGGAAACATCATCATTAAAACCGACAAAAAGCAGATCCAATGTGGAAGAAAAAAGTTCTTCTGGCCAATATGGTTGATATCGTGTGTTTTGATTGTAATGTTGATAAATGCGAGTCATATCTAGTCCACCTAATTTATTAAGCACAACGGCTTTACTTTCACCCGGCGCCAACGCGCCCACCGTTTGCCACCCGCGACCAAAACGTACGTAGGACTCAAACAATGGATAGACCGTATCATTCTTAACAGTAACTTCCACCTTTGCAATCCCCATGGTTGCCTGCAAATCAATGGTACCTTCCAGTTCTAGTGCACGCTCTCCATAGAGGCGCTGCATCGACCACAAGGGCGGATTATCAATTTGTAAAATGGTTTCTGCCACTGTTGCCCCACGCGTTACCTCAACACCGCGACCCGGGGCGACCGTACCCCCCGCTGTAGTAAAGCTCACATCGCTCCGCTGTGGAATAAAGAGCGCCCCATAGCTCTCGGCAATAGCCTTATTTCCCTGCACATCTAAAAAATTGATTTCATAGAGCGCGTACTCATTGCCCCGACTACTGCTAGCCGTTGCATAGATGAGGACTGTAAATACGATAGCGACTACTGGAATGGTCAGCCAACCCCAATCCCACCGACGCAAGCGACGCAGGATTACGTAACTTAGGGGCCCAATGATGAGTATATAAAGGAGCAATCCAATCAAAATCATTGTGGGTGAGAAAAAGGAAGCATCCTCCCCAGCCATAGAAATGAGGTTTAAAAACTGTGGTAGCGCATAATTGTCACGGCTAGCCTGATAGTCATACAGTCTCTCCCCTCCGGATTCGTACACAAAACGCCAAAAACTTTCTTGCGTTGTTGCATCGGTAAAGGGAGAATCTTCCAAGTTCAGTGTTGCATAGAATACTCTTCCCCGCCCATAGTTATTTGCCACTAGCAGTGGCACAGAATCCACAGATAAAAGCACTTCACCGGTTGCATTACCGGTAGAAACCACATAAGGATGTGCCAGTATCTCTCCTGAAAACGGCAGGACATCTTCCATTTCCCTTGTCCCCGTTGGTTTAAAGGGCAGAATCTCCGGGGGTATTAAGACGACATTTCCTTGCCAACCACGACCACCGCCAACAACGAGTATTCCGCCTCTTTGTACCCAACTGGTGAGGTTGTCTTTTTGCCCCGCTTGTAACGTCATTAATTGTCCATCACTAATCACAAGTAGGGAGAAATTATCCATAAAAGCTCTTTGCGTAAAGTACTCTTGGTGCAAATTCACAACCGTCGCTCCATTATAAATGTTGGTAAGACGGGTAAACGATTCAGTGGAAGTAGTGAGCACCCCAATGATCATGCCATGTTGGGCTGAACCAGCATCAATGGCTTCGGACTTAACAATACTCCCGTCCGTCCCCACCAGTTCCAATTGCCTCCGTCCCACGTCACCTAAAAAAGTAGTAACACTAAAGGGAGGTAAATAAAATTCTACTTCTATCGTTTTACCAGCCGGTACAAAAATTTCTTCTTTATACGTGCCGCTATAGGTGACGACCGCCATTCCTTGCCAATCTTCTGTGCCGCGGTTGGTCACCTTTACCTGTAAGAGATTCCAGTATACATCCTCTAGCCCCGAGTTGAAATTGAGCTGCTGGTTCAGCTCTAGGTTCACTTGTGCACCCGCTACAGGCGAAGATAGTGCCATTATCAATAAAAGTAACGCTATGCACATGCTAATTTTTTTCATTCTTTTCCCTCTCTTCACATCTGCTTTATGTAAAATCATAACGATTTTTCTTGTTGGTAACTACAATTATTCTCGCAAACAATCATTATCTCCTTGTTTATAGCACAAGGGACGAGCCTTATGCGATGACTTCATCGTAGCCAACTGAAGCACTATCGTCAGTATAAGCGAAGAATCTTAAGAACAGTTGCTTACTTTCTTAAGATTTGTTAAGATTTATTACTTTTCCACATATATTGCCTTTATTCACGCTGCGCCTTTCTGTGTTCTGCGTATTTACATAATTCATCTTTTCCTCCCTAATAAAAGACGCAGGGTATGTCTAACTACTTGGCGAATATATAGTGAATAAACTACGATTGTTAGGAGATGGCACCTTGATTGTTAGAAAAGCCAAGATTTCTGATGTTGAAGAGATTCACAAGTTAATTAACCAATATGCCGCTGAAGGAGAAATGTTAGCTCGTGCGAGACTAACACTTTATGAAGGCATACGCGAGATATCTGTCATTGAAATTGATAAGAAGGTTGTCGCCGCCGGCTCACTACACATCCTGTGGAGTGATCTAGCTGAAATTCGAGCACTTGCTGTCGCCCCTGACTATATTAAACAAGGACTCGGTAGGATGCTTGTGCAAACCTTCTTAGACGAAGCAAGGGAACTAGCGCTACCTAGAGTTTTTGCTCTCACGTATAGACCGGAATTCTTCGCTAAATGTGGCTTTCACCACGTGGAGAAAGAAGATTTACCACAAAAGGTTTGGAAGGAATGTGTCAACTGTCCCAAATTCCCAAACTGTGGGGAAAGTGCAGTCATTATAGACCTATAAGGTAGGCGCGCCTTTCAGTACTGCTTACGTGGATACAGTGTAGAGAATGGTCCTGATCGTTCCCTACATGCGGTGGTTCTATCCTTTACGTAATCTACTATACAGTAGAACAATAGTAACTAATCTACAAAAAGCACTGATAGGGAGCAGTCCGCCTATCAATGCTTTTTTCTCTTTTTACGTCTGCTGTTATTTATATTATAGCCTTGCTACGAGCCGGCAAGGATATTGTGCAAAAGGCTCATCCGTACGTACATACCAAAATGGGACTGCTGGAAAAATACGGAACGTTTATCATCATCTAGATCAAAAGAAATCTCATTGCGGCGAGGCAACGGGTGCATTAAAATTGTGTGCGCTGAAAAGTTCTTCATCACACTTTGATTGATTATAAACTCTTCAATCTTCAGATCTGTATTTTTAAAACGTTCCGTTTGAGTACGTGTATGGTAAAGCACATCAATATCTTGTGGCAAATCGGCCAATGACCGACAAGGAATATATGAAACACCCTTTTGTGATAGATAGGTCACATATTCGTCTGGAAGAGCGATGACATCGCGACTCAGTCCATAAATAGTGATATCATCATAGAGTGAGAGCAATTTAACTAGAGAATGGACTGTGCGACCAAAACGCAAATCTCCCAGCACGGCGATGGAGAGCCCATCGATATTGTTTTTATACTTGTAAATAGTATAGGCATCAAGGAGTGCTTGCGTAGGGTGCTCACCGCTGCCGCTACCCGCATTAATGATGGGAACAAGAGAAACACTGGCACCATCAACCGCTGCAGTACTATCCGAGTGACGCAAGACAATGGCATCACAGTACCCATCGATAACACGAATGGTATCTAAGAGACTCTCCCCTTTAATGGCTGACGACATTTCCTTGGCGTTCTCTGTACTGATAATACTGCCACCCAAGCGTGAAACCGCGGCCTCAAAGGAAAGCCGAGTCCGTGTACTGGGTTCATAGAAAATAGTCGCCACAATTTTCCCTGCCAACGATGTAGAAAATTTCTTCCCATCAACACGCATTTCATCCGTTAAGACAAATAACTGTTCTAGGCTTGTCCTAGAAAACTGATCGCAACTCAATACATGGTGCATATTGTCACCTCCAATAAATTTCTTAAAGCGTTCTATACCATTTCAATGCTTTTTTCTCTAACTCAGTGACAAAATGATCTTTACCTTCTATGTATGCGACACGGTCTAATGGAAACTCTTTTGCCAGCTTTGCTTTCAATGCTCCATATAGACGTGCTACTTCGGGAAATTGTTGCAAATAACAACGAACCGCCACGTGTCTGTCAATATCTAAATGATTGTTAAACTGAAAAATATGGACATGATGAGTTCGATGAACACGCCCTTTACGAAAAAAACGTCTTTGCTTAATCCCATTCTCTCCCAAGGGCTCGTAACCAAGCTCAATCATCTGTTCATTATACGCATCCACTTTTCTGATGTCTCTTACCACTGGCATGATATCGATCACTGGTTTAGCGATCATCCCAGGCACCGAAGTACTACCAATATGGTGAATTTCCAAAATTTCAGCACCATAAATCATTTTAAGCTTGGTCGCTTCTTCTTTAAATTGAAGAGGCCATTTTTCATCATACTCCGTCACGATGATATTCATTCGATACTCCCCCTTCACCATTTCTGCAACTAATGTAGAGTACCATGCTTGCGACAATTTTTATAACTGTACATAATAGAGACTAGGGTATGTAACTCCCT
>JANKMV010000152.1 GCA_024650095.1 Bacillota bacterium
AGTAAGTGGGGAAAATTATATATCTTGCAGCTGACTAATATAAGCAGCAAAAGCACGCGCATTGAGGGAAGCGAGTAAGCGTGCTTTCTTGACATCATATGTACCATCTATTATAGTGATAAAGAGTATATAATATAGTGTCTTTGTTCGTTAGGAGGACTTTTTATGACAGATAAAAATCTTGCTCCAGTTTATAATCCTGTCGAGGTGGAGGATCGACTGTACCAGCACTGGCTAGAGCATAACTATTTTCGTGCCCCGGGTGACCCAGAAAAAGAGACTTTCACCATTGTTATCCCGCCGCCTAATGTGACGGGTTCGTTACATATGGGACATGCACTAGACAACACAATTCAGGATATCTTGATTCGCCGGAAGCGGATGCAAGGATTTGACACATTATGGTTACCCGGCACCGACCATGCTGGTATTGCCACGCAAATTAAAGTGGAAGAGCATCTCGCTGATGAAGGTTTGACTCGCTATGACCTTGGTCGGGAAAAGTTTGTGGAGCGAGTGTGGGCATGGAAGGATGAATATCACGACCGCATTTTAGGGCAACTATACAAGTTAGGTGTATCCTGTGATTGGTCACGGGAGCGCTTCACCATGGATGAGGGAAGTTCACGCGCAGTACGCCAAGAATTTGTTTCCCTGTACAAAAAAGGTTTAATTTACCGTGGTCACTATATTATTAACTGGTGCCCTCGTTGTCACACAGCACTCTCTGATATTGAAGTTGAACATGAAGATACGGAAGGATCACTGACCTATATCCGCTATCCGCTAGCGGAAGGTGATGGGCAGGTGGTGGTGGCTACCACCCGGCCAGAGACGATGTTGGGTGACACTGCTGTTGCTGTACACCCACAGGATTCACGGTATCAACATCTTGTGGGCAAGCATCTACTTTTGCCTCTAATGAAGAGAAAAATTCCCATTATTGCCGATGACTATGTTGATCCGGAGTTTGGCAGCGGTGCTGTCAAGATTACGCCGGCTCATGACCCCAATGATTTTGCCATGGCCGGACGCCACCAGCTTCCCTCCATTGTGGTGATTGCAGATGACGGCACCATGACGACGGAAGCGGGCACGTATGCAGGCCTAGATCGCTACGTGGCGAGGGAGCAAGTGGTGGCTGATTTAGAAAAAGCCGGAGTGTTGCTTCAGGTGGAAGACCATACCCACGCCGTAGGACACTGCCAGCGCTGTCACACAGTGATTGAACCTTTACTCTCCAAGCAATGGTTTGTTAGTATGAAACCATTAGCCGTACCGGCCATTGCGGCCGTAAAGAATGGGGACATTCATTTTGTTCCGGAACGGTTTACCAAGGTTTATTTAAGCTGGGTGGAGAACATTCGCGACTGGTGTATTTCCCGTCAGATTTGGTGGGGACATCGCATCCCTGCTTGGTATTGTGAGTGTGGAGAGACCATTGTTGCTCTCGAGGATCCGCAAAGCTGTCCTCATTGTGGAGAGGAGACGTTAACGCAAGATGAAGATGTACTAGATACCTGGTTTTCTTCTGCACTATGGCCTTTTTCTACGTTAGGCTGGCCGGACCAAACTGCCGATCTGGCACATTATTATCCCACAGATGTGCTGGTGACAGGGTACGATATTATATATTTTTGGGTTGCTCGTATGATTCTCATGGGTTTGGAATTTAAACAAGAGATTCCCTTTCATACCGTCTATATTCATGGCTTAGTACGGGATGCACAGGGTCGTAAAATGAGTAAATCCTTGGGCAATGGGATTGATCCTTTGGAGATTATTGAACACTACGGTGCTGATACGCTCCGTTTTACATTAATTACAGGCCAGGGTCCTGGCAATGACCAGCGCTTCAGGCAAGAAAGTGTGGAAAATAGTCGTAACTTTGCCAATAAAATTTGGAATGCTTCTCGCTTTGTATTAATGAATTTAGAGGATTTTACGGCTGCAGATGTTGATTTATCACAATTGACGGATGCCGATCGTTGGATACTGCATCGTTATAATGAAGCGGTACGCGAAGTGAATCGTCTTATGGAGGCGTACGAACTAGGTGAAGCCGCACGTACCCTTTATGAGTTTCTTTGGAGTGATTTTTGTGATTGGTATATTGAATTGGCTAAAATTCCTTTGTTTGCGGCTGAGAGCGAAGAAGAAAAGAAAACAGTACGGTCGGTATTAACGTATGTTCTCGATCGTACTCTACGACTTCTGCACCCGTTTATGCCTTTTATTACAGAAGAAATTTGGCAAAAGCTGCCTCATACTGGTGAAACCATTGTTTTAGCCTCATATCCCGAGTATGATGTAACACTAGAATGTAGTGAGGCGCATGCTCGCATGAATACTGTTATGGATGTAACCCGCACCATTCGCTTTTTGCGCAGTGAGATCCAACTACCCCCCGGTAGAAAGGCTCAAGCTATTTTCAATGTAGGTAGTGAGCAATCTGCAACAGCTCTGTTTGAGGGTACGGCCATCTTGCAACGATTGGCGGGTCTTGAAAAAGTAGATATTGTCAGTCAGCTGCTAGATCAACCCAAGCAGGCGCTCACCGCGGTGGTGGGAGATATTGAAGTTTATTTACCATTAGCCGGCTTGGTTGACCTTGAACAAGAAATAAAACGATTAGAAAAAGAGGCAAAAAAACTGGAATCCGAGCTAGCGAGGTCTTCTGGAAAATTGAAAAACCAAGGCTTTTTGGCAAAGGCGCCGGAGAATGTTATTGCAGAAGAGAGGGCTAAAGCCGAAGACTATCAAGCTCGTCTTGACAAGGTTCGTGCTCGTATTAGCAGTTTACGTTAGGGTGGAGGCTAGGATATGAAGTATGAAGATGCTCTGCAGTGGATCCATGGGTTACATCGTTTTGGCTCTAACCTTGGTCTCGAACGGGTTACAAAACTGATGGATCTTTTGGGTAACCCGCAAAATAAGTTCCGCAGTGTGCATGTGGCGGGAACCAATGGTAAGGGATCGACAGCGGCTTTTTTGGCGGAAATTTTAGAGGCAGAAGGCTTTCGTGTTGGCCTTTATACGTCGCCATACCTAGAGGCGTTTACCAATCGTATGGCCATCAACGGTGAGGATATTAGCCAAGAGCACTTGGTCCAATTGGTGGAGCAAGTTAAAGCGGCAGTGGATCAGTTGGCCACGTCAGAACTAGGCCATCCCACGGAGTTTGAAGTGGTAACGGCGTTGGCCTTCACCTACTTTGCCCAGTCTGCACCCGATTGGGTTGTCGTGGAAGTGGGATTGGGTGGGCGACTAGATGCAACCAATGTGATCACGCCTGTAGTGTCGGTGATTACCAATATTGCCTTGGAGCATACCCAGTACCTAGGGGATACCATCGCTGACATCGCGGGTGAGAAAGCAGGGATTATTAAACACGGTGTTCCTGTTGTCACCGCTGCACAAAAAGAAGATGCTTTGCATATCTTTAGGAAAATTGCCAAGGAACGCAATGCAGCATTTTATGCTGTAGACCATGAGTTTACGCAAGAAGTTACCTCGTCATCGCTCGATGGGCTCACCTTCAATTACCGTAGTCCATGGCAACAGCTAGACGACTTGCATATCCAATTGCTAGGCCGCCATCAAGCACGTAATGCTGCCTTGGCGGTAGCAGCGAGAGAACTGATGCCTATTCCTTCTTCCCCGGACGTTATTAGAGTCGGGCTTGCACAAACACGTTGGCCTGGTCGTCTAGAGCTGTTTTCTCGGCAGCCGTTGGTGCTAGTGGATGGTGCCCATAATACAGATGGTGTGTTGGCTTTACGTGCTGCCTTGCAAGAGTTAGTGGGGGAGAGAAAGCTGCGTTTAGTTATAGGCATTTTAGGAGATAAAGCAGTGGAAGAAATTGTCGGTGTGATTGTCCCATTGGCCACAGCAGGGGTCATTGTTACCACGCCGGATAATCCCCGTGCAGCGGATCCATATTTGGTGGCAGAGCTGGCAAGAAAATTTGCCGGTAATGTGACCGTCGAGGTGGTGGCATCCATTCACGCGGCCATAGAGCAGGCGGTGAACGCCACGCGGCAGGATGAAGCCTTATGCGTATCGGGCTCTTTATATACCATTAGTGAGGCACGTGAAGTTTTAAAAAGGATCTACGCAACAAAAATAGAAACTTCAATGTAGAAGTAATACTCTGTAGTCCTGAATCTTCCTACTCTGGTATAAATAAAAATAATGATAAGTGCAGGATTCGTGCTATCTTTCTCGAATATATCTATGGTTAAGTGCCTTTATTTTAAAATATATATTTAAACTTTTAAAGGGGTGAATTGAGCATATGAGCTTTAAGACGTTTAAGGGAGGCGTTCATCCCGGGCACCATAAAAGTGCAACGGAGAAGATGCCTGTCGTTCCCGCCAAGGCCCCAGCTGTTGCCATTATTCCCATGTCGCAGCATATTGGCGCTCCCTGCGAGCCATTGGTGGCCGTGGGCGATTTGGTGAAAAAGGGACAAAAAATCGGTGCAAGCAAAGGTTTTGTCTCAGTACCGGTTCACGCTAGTGTCTCCGGCAAAGTGGCTAAGATTGGAACTTGTAATTCCGCGCTTGGCAGAGCCGTTGATGCTGTGTTCATTGAAAATGATTTCCAGGATACGTGGCATGAAGATGTTAAGCCCAATCCCAATTGGGAACAGTTGACAGTCGATGAATTGAAAAAAGTCATTCTTGAAAAAGGTATTGTGGGTATGGGTGGCGCAACGTTTCCAACTCATGTCAAACTCGCACCGCCTCCAGACCAAAAGATCGAATTTGTTTTGGTGAATGCAGCGGAGTGTGAGCCGTATTTGACGGCTGACCACCGTGCCATGCTAGAGCAAGCAGAGGACTTAATTGTTGGCTTAAAATTAGTGATGAAAGCTGTGAATGCACCCAAGGGTTTAATTGGCATAGAAGATAATAAACCTGATGCAGTGGAAGTTATGAAAAAAGCGGCAGCAGGCGAAGCCAATATTGAAGTGTATGCTCTAGAAACAAAGTACCCGCAAGGCGCGGAAAAACAATTAATTAATGTATTAACCGGTCGTGAAGTTCCTTCTGGCGGGTTGCCTGCTGCGGTGGGTTGTGTGGTGCAAAATGCAAGTACATGTATAGCTATTTCGGATGCTGTACGCAAAGGCGTGCCCTTGATTGAGCGTATTGTCACAATCACCGGCTCCGGTATTCATGAACCCAAAAATATGCGTGTGCTCGTTGGTACACCTGTTGAAGAAGTGATTGAGCAGTGTGGAGGTTTGACCGAAAACATTCGTAAACTGATTCTTGGTGGTCCCATGATGGGCTTTGCTCAACCAGGGCCTGAAAACTTACCGGTCATTAAAGGTACTTCCGGTATCCTTTGCTTGACTGACCTAGAAGTGCAAATTGACGAAATACACCCTTGCATTAAATGTGCCAAGTGTGTCGACGTCTGCCCCGTCAGTATTATGCCTCTTTTCATCGGCTCTTCTGTAGAGCAAGGCATGTATGATAAGGCAGAAAGCTATGATGCAATGGATTGCATTGAGTGTGGGAGCTGCGCGTATATTTGCCCTGCCAAACGGCCGCTTACACAGTGGATTCGTATGGCAAAGGGTGAAATTGCAGCAAAAAGACGAGCCGCTGCGGCTAAGTAACAAGCAAAGGTAAAGGAGGGGTACTTTGATGGATAAACAATTAGTTGTTTCGTCTTCTCCACACTTAA
>JANKMV010000153.1 GCA_024650095.1 Bacillota bacterium
TGGGCAAATGTTTCAATCGCTTTTTTAAGCGGGATTTTATTTTTTGTAATGGGCATATCGGCCTGTACAATTTCACGCATTTTACTTTGTAATGCCGTCACATCAGCTGCAGTAAGAGCGGGCGATTTATTAATTTCGCAGTAGAGTCCTTTTCCCAGCGAATGCTCAACATCAATCTGTGCCTCGGGAAAAAGAAGGTGTGTAGCGTATATGAGTAAGAAAGTTAAGCTACGTTGGTAAATTCTCGATCCTTCCTTGGTACCAAGATCAAGGAATTTTACCACGGATGGTTCTTGGGGAACGTGTGTTAAATCTCTCATTTTTTCGTTGACAACGGCAGCTACAATATCCGAAGGAAAATACTCTGCAACCTCTTTGCTAATTTCAAGTAGGCTTCGGCCAGCATCCTTTGTTACGATTGACTGATCTGGTAGTATTATATCCACCGTCACCTTTTTTTGTTTACTCGGCAATTTTCATCCTCCTATCATGTCTTGCTATATTTTTTATTAATAAACGAGCTATTGTTCTACTAGTATATGAAACAAGGCGTGGGAAAACACATTTTGCATTTTAGCACTGCATCATGTAAGAAAATAATATCATTACCTGTTCCTGCCGTCTAGGTAGAGTAGAAATTGTAATACTATGGTAACAATAGAAGTAGACGTTATGGTAAAATAGAGAAAAAGGAGAGGTGAAGAAATTGACAGAACTAGATATTCTGAAAACAGCGATTCTTAATGAAGTGGAGGGTTTTCAGTTTTATACGATGGCGGCTGCACGTGCTGACGATGCAGAAGTGGCAGCAGCTTTTCAGAATCTGGCGCAGGAAGAGCAGCAGCATGAGGCATGGTTACGCAAAATGTATCAACAGGTAGCCTCCGCTGGCGAGGCCGACGTGGCAGAAATTACTGCCAACGCATCATCACCGCAAATTTTCCGGCAACAAAATGTGGTACCAGAGTCTGGATCACTAGAAATATCAGTCTACAAAATCGGCATTTTAATGGAAATGGCCTCACTGCAATTTTATAATAGTACAGCTGAACAAGCACAAAATCCAGCGCTTAAGGAACTGCTACACAAACTGGCCCGCTGGGAAGATACTCATCTACTATATTTACAACAGATGTATGATATTTTAAAGGAAGAATGGTGGGACAAACAGGGTTTCTCGCCAGCATAGCTGATAAATGGGCCTCGCAATAGATGCGAGGCTTTATTTATTCTGGCACGTATTTATACCGCTTACCCGAATGTAGGGAACGGTCTTGACCGTTCCGGATCATATAGAGGTAGCTCAAAATAGAGAAGCCTGTTGCAATTGGAAATTTCTTATCATGACACTAAATTACCAGTTCCACGATATCTTTATCCTGCAACACATATTCCCGCGGGACAGCTTGACCAGCAAAGCGGGCCGAGCCCCAAACTAAAGCACTTTTTAATTTTTGTGGAAAATCACGGTGAACAAGGTAGGCTACATCTAAGACGGTTGAGCCTGCCGTAAGGATAAAAGGGCGCTCCATGTCAGCTTTTTTCCCAGGAGCTTTACTATAAATGCGAATCACATTAAGTAATGTAAAGATCTTTTCTTGTAACGGTGCCACATCATCATAGATAGATATTGGCATAATTTTCAAATCAGGCCGTAGTTCTTGTAATATTTCCAGGTTGGCTGCGGCGTCGGGTAGATCGGCCTTTAGTCCCAGCAGAAGGAAGGGCAGCGCCACGGGATTTTCTCTGCTAGCGTCGATAATATCTCGCTCTTCTAACAATGTAAGCTCAGTTTCTATCTGCTCTAGACAATCGCCCGCATTTAAATCGCTGATAACTAAAATGGCATCTGCATTACGAAAAGTGCTTATTAACCCGGCAGGGATATTGTCGGCTGTAAAGGGTGGAGTGTCTACCAACTGAATATAGATATCCTGATATGGCATCATACCGGTGGCGGGAATAGACGTGGTATATGGGAAGTCTGCCACCTTGACTTTAGCACGTGTCATGGTGGCAACGAGTGCAGATTTACCCGTATTAGGGCAACCGGCTAACACCACTTGTCCTGCGCCCTGCTTTTGCACATGAAAAGGATTGTAGCTCCCTTTTTGCTTCGTTGTTTGTTGGCTTTCCTCTTTCAGCTGGGAAAGACGCTTTTTTAACGATGCCTGTAGTTTTTCTGTTCCCTTATGTTTAGGGATGGTTGATATCATAACTTGTAGCGCATCCATTTTCTCTTCTGCTGTTCTGGCTTTTTTGTATTTTTCCTCAGCGTCGTAATACTGGGGTGTCAAATTAGCCACCATTACACTCACCACACTTTCAAGATTATGCGTACGCTTTTTCTTTCTTGAAAAAGAGCAGGATTCCTGCTATGGTTGTTATGACCGGACGACAAACATTGACCCTGTTCATAGATTGGGGTATTATCGAGGTACACTTATAAAAAGATGCTACATTAAAAGGGGAGGCACTTAGGAAAATGACAGAAGCACAGAAAAAAGAGAAGGCGCTAAAAATTATTGTGCCCGTTCTCCTTATTTGTATTGTTTTTGCTATTTGGTTTGTAAAAAATACCAAGGAGGTTCCACCGATAGGGGGTAATGAGAACCCTGATTTTGCCCTGCATGTGACCGAAGATATTAATCTTGACCGCTTAAAGTCATATGGACTTCCTATTATCCTCGATTTTGGTTCAGACGATTGTGCTCCATGTAAAAAAATGGCTCCTGTTTTAGTTGAGCTTAATGAAGAACTACAAGGAAAAGCAATTATCAAATTTATTGATGTCTGGAAATATGAAGAACTTGCCGCCGGCTATCCCATCAATCTTATTCCTACTCAGTTTTTCATCGATGCAGATGGTCAGCCTTATGTACCCGCCGATCCAAAAGTCGAGGAAATGACGCTGTATTCACTAAACAATGAACATGTGCTCACGGCGCATGTAGGGCTCATGGATAAAGCACAACTGCTACATGTATTAGAAGAAATGGGGCTGCAATAATGGAGGTTGTGACCAGTCAGTGGCTAGCATCTATCTCCGCTGTGATTTCAACAAACATGTGGTTAGCACCTCTCTTTGCACTCGTGGCAGGAATTCTTACGTCCTTTACTCCTTGCGCCCTCACGAGCGTACCCTTGGTGATTGGATACGTAGGCGGGAGTGGAGAGCACGATACGAAAAAGGCTTTCAAGCTCTCGGCTGTGTTTTCTTTGGGGATGGCGCTAACATTTACCATTTTGGGGACACTGGCTTCTTTTTTAGGAAAATTAGTACAGGGAGCAGGCTCCTGGTGGTATCTTGTGTTGGGTGTGCTGATGCTATTAATGGCGTTGCAAACATGGGAGATCTTTAACTTTATTCCCTCCTCCTATGCCATTAATAAAAATAAAAAACGAGGGTTTGTGGGTGCTTTTTTTGCTGGTATTTTAGGTGGCTTTTTCTCCTCTCCTTGCGCCACACCTGTTTTAGTGGTGTTACTTGCGCTGGTGGCTAAGGAAGGAAGCCTGCTCTGGGGTGTTATCCTATTGCTCCTTTATTCCTTAGGACATAGTATTTTAGTCTTGGTGGCGGGAACATCGGTAGGTTTTGTCCACAGGCTTTCCGCCAGTGGAAAGTATGGCATGGTGAGTCAGGTCCTCAAAGTAGTGATGGGTTTGCTAATAACCTTCATTGCTTTTTATATGTTCTATTTAGGTTTTTAAAGTAAGATAAATATCCGAAACGCGCATGGAGGTAAAAATGGAGCTACAGAAATTAGGGGTAAGTGAGCAATTCGAACAAGAGGCAGCTCGCTATGGTGAACTATTTTTAGCCAGAGTTTCTGAACAACATCATGATTTATATACCGTAATCAGTGAACGCGGGGAACTACAGGCTCGTGTTTCTGGTAAGCTAGCGTATCATGCTGCTGGTAACACGGATTTCCCGGCGGTTGGCGATTGGGTGATGATTGACAGAAAAGACGATAGTGCTGGCACCGCCATCATTCATCACATTTTACAACGGAAAAGCGTGTTTGCACGTAAGGCCGCAGGTACAGGCAAGGCCAATCAAATTATCGCAGCTAATATTGATATCGTTTTTATTTGTATGTCTCTCAATGCTGATTTTAATTTGCGCCGTTTAGAACGCTATCTTTCCATTGCTTGGGATAGTGGTGCAGTGCCTGTAGTGGCCCTCACAAAGGCAGATTTGTGTGATTGTCTAGAGCAACGTCTCGCCGCAATCTCCACAGTAAATGTAGGCGCAGATGTGGTTGTCTGTTCCAGCAAGGAAGAGATGGGGTATCAGCGTCTGGTTAGCTATAGTAGTGAAGGTACAACCATGGCATTTATCGGTTCCTCGGGTGTTGGTAAGTCAACACTGATTAACCGCATGCTGGGGCAGGATGTGCTTGCCACAAAGGAAACACGCGAGGATGATAAAGGTCGGCATACCACCACCCACCGTCAGTTGCTTGTTTTGCCTCAGGGCGGCATTGTCATCGACACGCCCGGCATGCGCGAATTACAGCTGGACTCGGGAAATTTGGCTAAATCCTTCGCTGATATAGAAGAATTGGCGGCACAATGTAGATTTAGAGATTGTTCTCATACCACAGAACCACGCTGTGCCGTGAAAAAAGCTATGGAAATAGGTGAATTAGCCCAAGACCGTTTTAAAAATTACCAAAAGCTACAGAAAGAAATTAATTATGAAGGCCTTAATGCTCGCACATTGGAACAAGAGAAGATTAAAAATATGTTTGGCAGTATGGGAGAAATGAAGCAGGTTGTGAATTACGTCAAAAATAAGAATAAAAGATAGCTTGTTTATTACTTGTAAAGATATGAAGTTGTTTAAGAGAGAAGGGTTTGCGTGAAACCTTTTAAACCTATAGAAACGGAGCGCTTGCTGATTAGAAAAATGGACATAAAAGATAGGGCGGAATTTTATCGTTATCGTTCATTACCCGCAGTTTATGAATATCAATCTTTTCAGCCAACGAGTATCCTTGCAGTTGATGATTTTATCGAGAGCATTCCTACGTATGCTAATCTGCCTAACACATGGTTTCAATTAGCCATTTGTATCCAGGATAGTGGCAAACTCATTGGAGATATAGGCCTTCATTTTTTAGCGGATAATGAGCAAGTTGAAATCGGCTATACATTAGCACCACTTTTCCAGGGTCAGGGGTACGCACGAGAGTCGTTACGGGCCGTATTGTCGTATTTATTCTTTGATCTTTCTAAGCACCGTGTAACTGCATCTGTAGATCCTAACAATAGTAGATCTATTAAATTATTAGCTACATTGGCGATGAGAAAAGAAGCTCACTTTATAAAAAGTTATAAAATGAATGGTCTTTGGCTCGATGATTGTGTTTATGCAATCTTAGCAGATGAATGGAGAACGAATCATAAAGATCTTGGTAGCATCTAACTTGTTGTTTGCTTGTTGACATAAAAAGAAATAGTATGATACATTCAGTAGAAGATTGCAAAGGGGGAATTGGCGTTGGGAGAAAACCTAACACGCAAGATATTAGCGGCACATGTAGTTTCTGGAGATATGCAAACCGGTGCCGAAATAGCCATTAGCATTGATCAGACACTGACACAGGACGCCACGGGCACCATGGCTTATTTACAATTCGAGGCGATGGAAGTGCCCCATGTGAAGACGGAGCTGTCAGTCTCTTA
>JANKMV010000154.1:0-4170 GCA_024650095.1 Bacillota bacterium
GTAGATACAGCAGCAAACATGAAGGGAGATTTTCTGATTGGCACTAACTCTAAACCAATTTCAGGAAGCAAAAATCCGTTTACAAAACATTATTACTGAAACTCGTCTTCTTAACAGTACCCCTTTTAGTCAAGAATCAGGACACACTATTTTTTTAAAGCCAGAAAACTTACAGGTAACCGGCTCCTTTAAGATTCGAGGCGCCTACAATAAAATAGCAAAGCTCTCAGCAGATCAACGGAAAAATGGCCTCATCGCATCCTCCGCCGGCAACCATGCGCAAGGAGTGGCCTATGCTGCGCAAAAGCTAGGCGTAAAGGCGACGATCGTGATGCCCAAAACAGCACCTCTAATAAAAGTGGAAGCTACAAAAAGTTATGGTGCACATGTTATACTGGCGGGCGACTGTTATGATGATGCTTTTGCCAAGGCAAGTCAGAAGCAAAAAGAAGAAAATTATCTATTTGTCCACCCTTACAATGATCTAGATGTGATTGAAGGACAAGGAACCATTGCCTTGGAGATTATCCAGGAAATGGCCGATATTGATTATATTCTCGCTCCCATTGGCGGGGGAGGACTCATTAGTGGCGTCGCCATGGCAGCGAAGGCGATTAATCCGGACATCAAAGTCATTGGTGTAGAGCCCGATGGTGCTCAGTCCATGAAATTATCCCTAGAGCAGAATCGGATCATTAATTTAGAGCGCTGCGATACCATCGCCGATGGTGTTGCCATCAAAAACCCGGGAGACATCACTTTCCCCATTATTAAAGAAGTGGTGGACGATATTATTACCGTTACGGATTACGAAATTCTAGAAGCGTTTTTAATACTGTTGGATAAGCATAAATTAGTGGGCGAAAGTTCCGGTGTGCTTACATTAGCCGCCATCAACAAGCTAAAAGCAAAAAATAAAAAAGTGGTATGTATCATTAGCGGTGGCAACATTGATATGTTAAATATCGTATCCATGATCAATCGAGGCCTTATCTCACGTGGCCGCATCTTCTGTTTTTCAGTTAATCTGCCAGATAAACCAGGTCAGTTACTGACTATCTATAAAATCCTTGCTACTGAGAACGCGAATGTAATCAAGCTGAATCATAATCAATTCAAGACACTAAGTCGCGTTGATGAAGTTCAACTAGAAGTAACAGCAGAAACAAACGGTCATCAGCATATCCAAAGTATTATCACTGAACTAGAAAATGCAGGATACCAAATAACAAAAATTTGCTAACTGGATGTGGTAAAAACATGATTACAACTAGGGCAAGTTACCTTTAGTTTTCCCTTATTAAAAGGAACACGCATCTTTTTTCCACATTCTTCACATTGAATAACACGATGATCCACCAGCTCTATTATTTTCGCTTTATCCAAGCCGATCACCACATCTTCACCAATGAGGAAAGCAGGGACACCCGTAATTTTTCTTCGTGTTAGTTCGGCACGTGCCTGTGCGTCAACGTTTACATCCTTTTCCACAAAGTGAATTTTGTTTTGCGAAAGAAACTCTTTCGCCGTTGTGCAATGGGGTCAAGTTTTCGTTGTAAACATAGTTACGTCTTTCATTTTTTGTACTCTCCTTTTACCGTAAGATATTTTGTAGAGATCTGATTTCTTCTTCTATCTCCTCCCATTGGTTAACCATTGCCGCTTTAACTGAATGAGCCGGCCAACGTTTTCGAAGATCAGCTAGCTGTTGTTGCAATTCATTGAGTCTTTTCTCGTACCTTTTTTTTTCATTTCCATCCATACACGGTCTCCTTAGCTAATAGATGTTACCTCATTGATGAAAGCTCTCATGGGACAGTAATTTACACACTTACCGCAATCAATACACTTATCTCCATCTATCATAGGAGCGTTATATCTAGTCTGCGTTAGCGCTCCTTCGGGGCAAACCGTAACAGCAGGACAAGCATGATTTTGGGGACATAAATTTAAGTTAACGATTATAGACATATGACACCTCAATAAACTATATTATATACCCTATGGGGGTATCATATAATATAGTTATGAGAATAACAAGCCTGACCTCACTCTTTTTCAAAGTAAACGTTGTGAGTATACTGCCAGATCTTCTCGCTCAGTCTAGCCATGATGCAACCAAAATTCACTACCATTTTTATTAACCCTGAAAACAAATATATGACACTTCTGAATACCCACCTCTTTTAATGCCACCATACTCGTAGACAGTAATTTCTTGCCAATTCCCGAATTTCTTCTATCTTTATGCACAGCAAGATGATAGATGTACCCTCTTCGCCCATCGTGACCACATAAAACGGTCCCTAAAATAGTGCCATTTTCTTCATAGAGATAGCTCAACCCTTCATTGCGCTTGAGAAATCTCATGATATTCTTTTCTGAATCCGCATCGCTTAGCCCAATACCATCCGTGTTCTGCCATAGTTGATTTATATCCTCATAATCCTCAATCATAATGCTTCTAATCATCTTATCCCCACCCCCTTCACACATAAACAATAACTATAAAATTCTACAGCTTTGCTTAAAATCCTATATATCAATGATAAGATTGGTTATTCAACTATCATAAAATCCCTTATACCTTTTTTGGTTTAATGAAACGTGCTCTAGAATTTTTCGATTCCTTTACATAATATATCTTCCCCAACGTCCTCTTGCTTTTTTGCTCATTTTCAGCTTCTCCAATTCTCTTAAATGAGTACATTTTATCAAGGAGATATCCTGTAAACAATCCGTTGGAAACAGTGTGTCCAAAAAGTGCAATCCAAGGGACAATTGCGGAATTTTTTTCTAAACCTGTTTGGGGATACACAAACAGAAACAGAAAATAAGCACCTGCAGCGCTAAGTGCCACACTTTTTGCGTAAAGGTAATCCTTCCCGGTGAGCAATAATGTTAAACTAAGTAATACACCATTCATCGCAGAGACACCTAAAGCATCTATCGCACCATGAACTTGGGCATGCCAGGTCTGTAACAGTTGTTTATTGTAAAACAGCCCTCCCATTGCCTGCCAATACGTACCGTGCTTTACACCCAAAAGCAGCAATACAATATTAATCAGAATAATGCCTGCTCCACCAATGGCTCCCGCCACCATACCCGCAAAAAACCAATCGTTAACCTTCTTCATTGTTCCACTCCCATTGGTTTTAGCCTACGAATCGTCTTCTTATTTTGCCTCTAATAAAATACGAGTATTCAGGATACCATTAGCAAAGTAAGTAGTTGCAAAAAAAAAGGAAACCCATAAAAGAGTTTCCATGTAGTGGTTAAAACAATATTTTTATGGTTTTTTGCCTACAGGCACTTCAGGTAATTCGGGTAATTCTACGACTTCAGGTAGTTCAGGTACTTCAGGTACTTCAGGTACTTCAGATCTATTTTCTGATGCTACTTGCGAATTTCTTTCCCGTAACCTAGCTTGTTCAGCAGCTTCACCTAGCTCGTTTGGTGTTTTTGTAGTAGCTTCATTAGCTTTCGCTTTGCCATCTACGCCCTTTCCAGCGGTAAATACTGCCATGAGATCTTTTACGGATTTATCTTGATAATCGGCAACATTCGCTTCCGTAATTTCTTCACCAAGTAAATTAGTGATAATATTATACTTACCAGGTGAGATCTCCCACTCCTTTGCATCCTGAACCATATCATAACCAACGGATCCGGAAGCCACTTCTGATTTTATACCATTGTCTGCGATTTCCTCTTCAATTGCTTCTTTTAACTTTCCAGCTAGCCGTTCAGCTTTTTCATTGTTTTTAGCAGTAGAAGCAATCAAAATGCCTCTACCTTCTCCCTCTAAGTAACCGGCTTCAGCTAGGCGTGCAACAGTATCAGAAATTGCATCTTCAACATGTTTGTTCCTTACGTTAAGCCCTTCTATGACTCGGACAGCATCCTCATTAACGGCCGCCATCTCAATCACACGCCCAAATAGGTTAACTTCCATCAATATACTTGGATTAACATCCACGCTGACAAAATAATAAGGAGTTGCGTATGCCCATGCACCGGCGCCCATCAGCAACAAAAACATGGCGGCTGTTGCCATCATGGCACTGAATCTTCCTTTTCTCCGTAGTGTCTTTTCGTTCATAGTCACAACATCTCCAATCGTAAATTTTCTGTTCTTTAATTTAACGACAATTCCGTCGTCTTGTA
>JANKMV010000154.1:4180-5661 GCA_024650095.1 Bacillota bacterium
CATCTTTAATCTCCACTACGACTGCTTTCATCGCTCAATCTCCTCTCTGACATAACGTAAATATTCCGAGAGATACGGGTAATCTCCGTGGAGTATTTATGTTGCTGCTATTATGTATTTACGATGGCGGTCTAAAATTTTTCGGGGTACCCCTACGTTTTTTTCAATTATATTTATAGGCAGGCGCTTTGCCTTTCCCATTTCATTAATTAACATTGGTTTTTCTAATAGATAAGCTATCGTTTTACCGCAGGCATTTTTTGTTTTTTGAGCTTTTGGTGAACATGTAGTTAAGTCCATAAATGTGAAACCATAACTTTTTAGCACCTGGCTAATTGCCTCGATTTCAAATTTCAAATTATTTTCAGTAACTTCTATAACGGCATGATTCTCTATGGAGTCAACCGCAACCTCGGCACTGTAACGCCCTTGTATTCTAAAATAGTCAACAAGGCGTCTATGAATCATTAATTCTGCAAAAGAAATAAAACTTCCCCGTCCGTAATCGTATTTTTTTATAGCTTCAGAAAAAGCAGCCAGTGCGACAGACCACTCATCGTCATCTTTTTGTATATAATGTTTCGCTGTTTTAGATGCACATTTTATAATAAAAAACTCATGCTGATCAATAAACTCATCGAGCTTTTGTGAATTATCTCCCAGATTAACAACCATTTGATCAATATCCCGCATCCCCGTTACCTCCACTACTTGTGTCTATAAATACCATAGCCTATCGCTATATAGCTTGTCTACAACATTCATTAGAATAGTAAAAAAAATACTAAAATAAGCCTACCTTCATTGATAGGCCCATTTCGACACATTTTATACTTGCAAACTTTATAAACCATGTTTAGTTAATGCAGACGGTGTTATGAACGGATCTTAGCTCGTGTTGTTAACAGTACAATTGTGATTAGGCTATGCGTTCCAGTAGCCAACAATCCCGTAAATAGTGGATTCCAACGAATACTCCGCCATAAACCTAGCTGCTCTAATACTAATTGTGCCACCACGGCTCCACCTGCAAAGAGAAAGATATAACCTACGATATAGTACCAAGGCCTCTCTGCTGGGAAGTAGGCTGCAAATATGATTGTGGGAGCAATCCACGCTATTGGAGTGAAAAGTGTTGTGATTCCCAGCAGCACAGGGTCGCCAACTAACTGCCAGAGGTTCAAATTGAACTGAAATACAAATACAATAATTACGGCTTGGAGTAGCCCTAATATCAGACCAAACAATATATACTGTTTAATTATTCTTCTCGGTACCAATATAAGTAGAGCAATATAAAGGAACACAGTAAGTAGTAGCCAAACAAGCCAGTAATTGGTTAGTATTGTCATAGTATCCTTTCCCTTCTTTGCGGTATTATGAACATACCGTTTTTTTAGTAGCAACATTCACTATCTTTTCCCAAAATCCATTCATATAATAGCTTGCGTAATCTAATCAAGCATATACATCCTCTGTCA
>JANKMV010000155.1 GCA_024650095.1 Bacillota bacterium
AATTGTCGTCTCGGCCGAGCCAGAGGAAATATGTCGTTGTCTGCTTTGTAGGATAGTAAAGTTTCAAGCAATATTCAGGGGAAACTACATCCAGTATGCCGTTAATCTTTGTGGCTGTCTCAATGGCGCGCATAATTGAATTGATGTGCTCCGCTTCCGTATATGTCTGAACAATAGTGGCGTCCTCAAGAGTCATGCTGTCAATTTTTAGCAGTTCTACTTTATCCGGGGCTACGGGGTTACCGCACCCAGTTAAGAATAAGAACAGAAGAAAAAATAAAAACACAGCCTTTGTTCGCATTTTATCCACACTCCTTTGTTAATAAAGACGAAAAGGCAACTGCAGATGTTCCCTCGCAGAGAAGAGTAGACGACTGCCCATCTGTTTTCCCTGTAAGCTGCCCTGCCTTTCAATAGTCTTAGGAAAGTGTAATCATTTTTCTTCAAGGTATGGCATGTTAACCCTCCTCGCTGCATAAACATGAATACGTTTTTGCAGTTATGGTTGAAATCAGGGGGAGGGATTTACTCATTGCAATGCAAAGAGGATTTGGTTGTATAACAGTTATCGCTACTTTGACTATTTTCCTAATTGTGGTCTTTAATCAAACCAGCAACATTTATCAAACGCTTTCCTTGGCATATGCTGCAAAAAAAGTTGTTACCACCACATCTGTACAAAACGATTTCGATTTCAGTCTGGATAGCGATGAGTGGTTCATTATCTGGCACGATGAGTTTCATGATGGAAAATTCGATGGTTATAAATGGGATGTACAAGGGAGCACAGCTCTAAGTAACTACAGTTTGCTGTATGGAAAAATTGAAATCCGGGCACGCCTTACAATGCTACCGGAGGGGTTACCTGGGCTCTGGCTTGTATCAGAAGAACGACCGGACGCTCCAGCAATCAATATGCAACATCTGATTACCCCAGCAATGGAAGCTTCTCTTACAGAAGATTTTCATACGTATGCAATTGAATGGAGCCAGGAAGGGATAGATTGGTTTCTTGATGGCCAGGAAAAATTTACTACGCCATATGATGGTTCTGGCGAACGCTTATTTTTATATGTAACTACACCTCCGCAGGGCTCTGAGATAGACTATGTCCGTGTTTTCAAAAGTACTATTTAATGGAGAGGTCAGGATAATACTATGCTCGTTCTAACAATCTGCATTTTCAGCATTTTTGTCGTCTTTCAGTTACTATATATCTTTATACCACTTTTGAGACATAAGCACACACAGGACGTTTCCGCAAAAGAGCCTGAACTTGCCATAACGATTTTGATTCCGGCATTTAATGAGGAATGTATCATTAAACAAAGCATCCAAGGTGTGCTTGAAGCAGACTATCAAAATTATGAACTACTTGTTATAAATGATGGCTCTTCAGATGATACTTTCCATGTATTGGATTTGTTGCTTGGACTAGAGACAACAGAAAAACAGGCGCAAGAAGAACTAACCTATAAACCGATCAGAGGCATCTATCGTTCATTGCATTATCCGAATGTTTTCGTCATTGATAAACTCAATGGAGGTAAGGCTGATGCTCTAAACGCTGGCATTGATTATGCGGCGCATGATCTTGTCGTAACGTTAGATGCCGACTCCATTTTGGAGCAAAGTTCACTTCAGGCAATGAACACCTGTTTTCTTGATCAACAGGTTATAGCTGCCGGTGGGATGGTCCATATAGTGCAAGGCACATATGTTGATGGATACATATCAAATCCAAGTTTTGCGGTCAGAGGATTAATTAAGTTTCAAATACTACAATACCTAACATCCTTCTACCTGCATAAATTTGTTCAGGCTCAATTTAACGCGATGACTGTCATTGCAGGTGCTTTTGGTGCCTTCAGAAAATCTGTGTTGCTGGAGCTGCATGGTTTTCGTAATACTGTTGGTGAGGATATGGATATTACATTAAAGATCCAGCGATACATTTATACTAAAGAGCATGACAAAAAAATGGTGATTGTTCCGGAAGCTGTTTGCTATACCGAGTGTCCAGAAAGTTTTTTGAACCTCTTTAAGCAAAGAATACGATGGCAGAAAGCCTTTGTGGATTGCATTATTACATATGGCCACTGTCTTTTTTCACAATTCGGCTTCAACCTGTCTGTTTTCTTTTTGATAGAAGGGTTTATGCTGGGGACTCTGGTCGCCTTTAATACGCTTTTAGTTCCTCTGGTCTTACTGCTTTGCGGCACAGGGCACGAGTTGGTTTTACTTCTTTTTGCTCTCTATTTTATTCTTGCCTTTTCTCAAAGCATAACTGCCTTCTACGTCAGTAAAAGATTCGGTCACATCTACTCAAGTTCCAATTACAGGCGAATCCTTTTATTTCTTCCCATTGAAATTATTTCGTACCGATTATTAGGACTGTTGTGGGTCACCCTGGGCACGATACAATATTTCTATAAAAAACATTATTGGGATAAAGTGGACCGATGCAACAAAAATTACATCGGTCGTGAATTGCCCGTAAAAGCAAAGACTTTGTAATCTCTCACGATAACGATATGCCAGGTGGTGAATAAATGGGAAAACGCTTTATCTTGTTTACATATATTATCGCCTTACTACTCTTTGCGGGCTCGCCAGATACAGCTATAATTACTACAGATACCACAGATATTGAGGATCCGTCAGCCATGCAGGTTGCATCGCTTGCTGCATCTGATTATGGGACTGTTTACTTTAGCAAAGGAAACGGACAGAAACGGGCCGTTTGTCTTACTTTTGACGATGGTCCGGACAAAGTAGTCACAACAAAAATTATTAATATTTTAAACAAGTATGATGTGAAGGGTAATTTCTTCTTTACGGGTGAGAATGTCTTGTCTAATCCCGATGTTGTAAGGTACGCACATTTTGACGGTCATTTAGTGTTAAATCACAGTTATGACCATGCCAACTATCTCGGTAAAAGTACTGATTTCATTGGTGAGAACATTGACAAGGCCAGTGCCGCATTTAAAAAAGTAATTGGTGAAACACCGGTTATATTTCGCTCGCCTTACGATACCATAACAGAAAATCTGATGCAGAGCATTAAACAACGTGGTTTTAAAATAGTCTCCTGGTCACTTGATACATTTGACTGGCGTGAAAAAGATAATGGTAGACTCGTAAGCAGCGTGCTTGATCATGTCAAACCGGGAGGGATTGTTTTATTCCATTCAATGGACACAAACGAAGCTACCGCTAAAGCGTTACCGGAGATCATTGAAGGATTGCTTGCTAAAGAATATGAAATTGTAACCCTCGATCAACTGCTACATATTGATTCATACGAGAGCAATAAACTTGCAGTTCGTACGGAGCCTGATGCCGACCTCAACACAGAAGACTGGGAAATTGTCTGGCATGATGAATTCTCCGAAGACAGCCTCAACCGGACAAAATGGAATCTAGTTGAATGGATATCTACAAAGAATAATGAACTGCAGTGCTACAGCGCAGACAATGTCGTTGTTAAGGATGGATATTTGCGAGTATTAAGTGAGAAAAAAGCAAAAAACAACCGAGAATACACATCAGGTGCTGTCGAAACCGCAAAAAAATTCAGTTTTCTTTACGGAAAAATTGAAATCCGAGCTCGACTTCCACAGGGAAAAGGAGTTTTTCCGGCACTTTGGCTACTTGCAGATAACAATACCGGATTACCCGAAATAGACATCATGGAAATGCTTGGACATGAGCCAACAAAAATCTGGATGGTTCATCATTACATAGCAAAAGACGGACAACGAATGAACCCACATAGTTTCTATGTAGGACCTGATTTTTCTGCAGATTTCCACACCTTTGGCCTTGAATGGGATCCGGACAAAGTGGTCTGGTTTATTGATGGTGAAGAACGGTTTTCAATTACAGATAATGTGCCGAATGTACCACTGTATCTTTACATGAACACAGCTATTGGCGGCGATTGGCCCGGCAATCCGGACAAAACAACTATTTTCCCTCAACAATTTGATATTGACTATGTACGCATTTGGAAAAAACTAGGAAAATAACAAATGTTCGGCTATTTTACTACCAGAGGATGAGATGCTGTGACAAATCCGTTACTTCTGATAAAAAGCATGGCTGATCAAATTTTCATAGTTATCATACGGGACTATATAATTTTCGACGTTCATTGGCAAAAGGAGCTCAAAGAAAAAAGGCTGTTATACAACAAGCTATGTGCTCGAGTACAACAGCTTTTAACTCAGCTGAACTTTGTATTTAATGATGTGAATTATCAAAACAAATAACTATTGCTACTTCAGTTTTTCTAGCTCACTCTTTAGTGCCAATAGGTGTCAATATAAATTATCGAAGTGATTTGAATGATTTTAAGTGTATCCGAACTGTTTGAATTTATTGACTGTAATTATTAACAAAAGTCATGTCAACAATTTCAGAATAGGGAATCATCTCGCTTATTAATCCCGAATTCAGACACATGTTAACTACTGCATTTTGTCCTTCTTCAGAAACATGACAATCAGAGCTGTAGACCGCTCTCATAATAGCAATTCCTTCAGAAAGGATATCCAGATCAGTAACCATAAGTTCCGTCGAAACAGACTCTGCCACTTCTCTGTCCGTATGCTCTTGAATCCAGGCTTGTGCATTAATAATGGCGTTTACTAGCTTTTGACATGCATCAGGATTGTTTTTTGCATATTCTTCTGTTGCACAAAGCATTTCTGCGGGAAATTCAATCGCTCCCAAGTATTTTAAACTGTCATCTTCTTTCGTTGTGTCAATAAGAACATTAACATCAATATCTTTTAACTCCGGCATCTTAGACATATTAATAAAGGCGGCTTTTATTTCGCCTCTCTCCAAGGCTGTAATAGCTGCATCCGCCTGCATTTGCATAAACGTAACATCCTTTTGAGGGTCTAATCCTGCTCCTTCGAGCACACTCCATGTAAAAGTATACGGTGCTGAACCAGGATCACTGCCATAAATAACGGTTCCTTTTAAATCAGAAACATTTTGAATATCCGGACTGGCAATTATTCCATATACTCTGCTCTTGAGCATTGTTGCAATAATGGTGGATCTGATCCCTTGTTCCTGGGCAATTAATAAAGGTTCCTGCGACAGCATGCTAAACTCGCATTCACCGGCATGCATGGCCTGAAACCCTTTAGGTCCACCTGGTGTGATGAACTCAACCTTTAGCCCCTCTTCTTCAAAAAAACCTTCTGAAGCAGCAACAAACAAAGGTGCCCAGCTCAAGCCGGCAATGGTGGAAATCTTGATGTTAATTAACTCGTTCTGTCCTCCTGTCGCTTCTTTGTTACCTGCACACCCGGACAATAAAGAAGCTACCAATACAAAACACAGCAAAACACATAAACAACGTTTTTTCATTTTTTCCCTCCAGTTCTTTTTGAACAGTATTACATTTATGAGTCAATTGTATTTGTTTTGCCAGCA
Organism: Bacillota bacterium; assembly: GCA_024650095.1. Lineage (GTDB taxonomy): Bacteria > Bacillota > Dethiobacteria > Dethiobacterales > Dethiobacteraceae > JANKMV01. Next base: position 5,458 of record JANKMV010000155.1, read on the forward strand.
TTCATTGACAAGTTAGTCTCAGAACGCCACCTCAATAGATAACGTTCAAGCTTCTCTAATAATGTGCTTACCAACAAACCAATCAATAATAGAATTGAGATACACGCCATTACGCGTCGTATCTGAAAAAAAGATGATGCATAAGTTATCATCCACCCCAGACCACCTGAAGATCCG
>JANKMV010000156.1 GCA_024650095.1 Bacillota bacterium
ACGCAAAAAAATATTCTTTTGTAATGGAAGATGCTAACGGGGAGATTGTGCGCGTCGTCGCCAGCGGCAAGACGCCTGTTAATCTCTTTGATGCGGAAAGTGTCGTCGTAAGAGGAATATATAGCGGTGAGGAGTTTTTAGCACAAGATATCCTCGTCAAATGTCCGTCTAAATATGAAGCAGAAGAGCACCCTGATGATGTGGAAAAACAGTAGACAGGCACACACTGGCAGGAATTTATATCGCTTGCAATAAGCACGCCATTGCTATGCGCGTCCGTGTATTATTGCTGGCATTTACAACATAGGAGGGATCATCTTGTCAAAAGGAACCTCGGGCTTGTCTAAATCACAAGCGCAAGCAGAAAGTCCCGTTAAACAAATTTTAAATTTTTTAAGTTCTATGCAGTTGGGCCTTATTTTACTTTTGCTTCTCGCCATTACTTCTGTATTTGCTACACTCAGAGATAACGAAGCTGCCATTACTACGATTTATCGCTCGTGGTGGTTTATTGGTATGATGGCATTTACAGCGCTGAACTTACTTCTTTGTACCGCACGACGGATTGGGCCCATGTCTCGTTTAGCGTTGCATCCACAACGAGTTGTATCCTCTGATGCGATTGGTAAGATGTCGGTTAAGCGAGCACTCAAAATGAACAGTGAAGATATCGCCCTTGACGCTGCAAGATCAGCTTTTCATGCTACGGGTCTAACTGTGACAGAGGAAGACGGGGCGGAGGGACGAGTTGTCTTTGCTCAACGTGGTAAATTCGGTTACTTTGGGTCCCTGATAACTCATATTAGTCTACTTCTAATTTTACTCGGTGCCATGTACGGTTCCTTGACTGGCTTTGAAGATCGGAATGGTGGCATCGTAGGAGACCACATTGATGTGGAAAAGGGCGAACTTCACATCGATATTTTGGATGTACGTATGGAGCAGGAAGAAGATCCCACCATTCGTCCTCGCGTTTTTACGGAAATGATTGTTAAAAAAGACGGGAGGGAAATTGCTCATGGTACGGTTTCCATTAACCAACCCTTACGTTTTGCGGGTAACACTATCTATCATATGACATTCCGTTATGTTTCTGATGTTAGGGTGAAAAATCTTACTACGGGTGAGGAAGAAATGGTACAGCTACTAGATGTGGATCAGCTACAGCTAGATGCTGATGGAACCACGGTGCATATTATGCAATTTTTCCCTAATTTCTCCATGCATGCAGACGGGATGCCGTATTCAAAGAATTATAAGCCAGAAAGACCTGTATTGGCAGGTATTCTTGTCGAAGGTGGACGTGCGGTGCGTAATGTATTTCTGCAGTTAGATACGCCCGTTGTCATTGAAACAGCTAATGGTGAAATGGAGTTGGAGTTAACTACTTTTCAGAATGCCGCTGTTTTTTCCATTACGCGTAACATGGGACGTCCCATACTTGTTGTCGGCGCAGTCTTGTTAATACTTGGACTCTATTTAAGCTTTTTCCTCTTCCCCCGGCGCTTCTGGGCTGTCTATGACAAAAAGATCGCAACCTTACTCATTGGCGGCCGTAGTTACCGAAATCGTCTTGGGCTTGAGCAGGACATGGAGCGGATTGAATCAGAAATTAGTAGCAGAGAGGGAGAATAATATGCCTGGATATATTCAAGTGTCTGCGTCAGGATTGTTTTGGGAAAATACGCTATTTAACGTAGCGGTTGCTGCGTACATTCTTGCCATGCTTTCTTACTTGGTTCATCTGTTTGGTAAGAAAGAATTTGGTCCCTTTGCTTCTTTTGTGTTACGGTTGGCTTTTTTACTGCACACAGCCTTTATTATTACTCGCACCATTAATGTAGAGCGTGTGCCTTTTGTGGGACATTTTGAATTTGGTAATCTCTTTATTTGGGCCACTGTGCTGGTTTACATCTGGACTGAATGGCGCTTAAAGGATAAGTATTATGCCGTGGGTGCTTTTCTAACACCTCTGGCGGTGCTCTATATTGGGTATCTAACTGTTGTACCAAAAATATTTACGTCTGTGACCATTAGTCGCTTGCATAGTCCGCTACCACCGGTGTTGCAATCTAACTGGTTGAAGTTACATGTGAGTGCTTCGGTTTTTGGTTATGCTGGCTTTACATTAGCTTTTGCGGCAGCCGTGATGTGGTTACTGAAAGTGAAAATGGGTGAACGTAGTTCACTTGCGCGCGCATTACCGCAAACGAAAGTTTTGGAAGAATATATGTATCGTGCCTCCGCTTTTGGTTTCCTCTTTCAAAGCATCATGATCATCAGTGGTGCCATTTGGGCAGATACCTCCTGGGGTCGCTATTGGGGCTGGGATCCGAAGGAGATGTGGTCATTAATTACCTGGTTCGTTTTTGCGGTATATCTGCATGCCCGCTTTACCCGCGGTTGGACGGGCAGGCGCACTGTAACGCTCGTCATGGTGGGTTGGGTGGCTATGGTCTTTACCTGGATTGGGGTCGCTTGGTTGCTCACGGGGATACATTCCTTCGGGTAAGAAAGTAGATGCTGTCTTTTACTTTGAAGGCAGCATCTCTTTTTTCTCCCTCTCTTTCTAGCCTAATGCGTTGTTATGATATAAAGGTAATAAATAGCGACTATTTGTCTCTCACAGTTGGGTTGGCAAACTGAGCTATTAACGTTATAATGTTTATAGTAGAAAGACTGTGGCAAAATACTATCACAGGAGGTGCGATCGTTATGGAACAAGTGGGACTAGTCGTTGAAGTAAATGAAGATAAAGCGATTGTAGCTATACAGCGCCATGATGTCTGTGCAAAATGCGGTGGCTGTGGCGTCGCTGTTTCAGGCGCTGGCGAAGTGCAACTCGAAGCGCTCAATAAAGTAAATGCAGTAGTCGGTCAGACTGTGAAAGTCGCTAGCGATACCGCACATGTTTTAAAGGCTTCCTTTATGGTCTACATAGTGCCGATGCTTGCCCTTTTAGCAGGCCTTTATCTTGGGCAGCAGTTGGATGGATCATTCGGTGATATAGCCCGCATGGATATTATTTTGGGTATTGTTTTTCTGTTAGTTTCCTATCTACTTGTGCGTAGTTACGATAGGAAAGTGGCGAGTCGCCAGATAGCGGCGGCGGTAATAGAAATTTTGCCAGAACCATTTTCTGGCCCGGAGGATGAGAAATGCTAGTTTTAGGCGTGGCGGGGAGCCCGCGAAGGAATGGTAATACGGAAATATTGTTGGATGAAGCGCTAGCGGGTGCTCGAGATGCTGGTGCGGAAGTGGAAAAAGTTGTTTTAAGCACATTATCCTTTTCGCCTTGTATTTCTTGTGGTGCTTGTGCAAAAACGGGCATCTGTGCTTTAAAGGATGATATGCAGGATGTTTATGAGAAAATTACAGCAGCAGATGCCTTAATTTTTGCTTCACCAAATTACTTCTATCATCTATCTGCTTGGGCAAAGGCTACGATAGATCGCTCTCAAGCCTTGTGGGCGCGAAAACATATCTTGAAGGATCCTCGCTTTAATCAAAATAAAAAAGGATTCTTTATTGGTGTTGCTGCGACGAAAGGCGCGCGCTTGTTCAAAGGAAGTATTTGGACCATGCAGTACTTTTTCGATGCAGCCGGCTATAAGTCAACGGGACAATTATTGGTACGAGCCGTTGATGGTAAAGGCGAAATACGTAAAGAACCTAAATATTTAAAAGCAGCTAACAAGTTGGGTCACGAGGCCGCAACGCAGAGTGAATAAGCAAAACCGGCAATCCCAAGCAGGGAATTGCCGGTTTTTTGTCAAATACGTAGAACAGGCAAAGTGTAGATTATGCTTGCATGACAGCGGTGTCAGGAACCGCCAGCGGATATAATGAATAACTACAATGCAGGAAAATGTGATCGTGGTAGCGTATTTAGAGCGTACGTAGAAATGATTGAGGAGGAAGCACAAACCAATGAGCCTGCCTAAAAGACATAACGCACATAGTTTTATCTGTTTACTCACTGTGCTTGCTCTGCTTATGAATATCTTTAGGGCTACCACATTTGCTGAAAATGAAACAGCTCTGATTACTCATTTTACTATGAGTTTGGCCAATAAACCCGTGACGCGTGCCATGACCATTTTCTTTTACGGTGCACTGAAGGGTCATTTCACTGCTTTTCGTAGCTTAGAGACGGTGCAGTATGATGAACCGATGACAACGACTCTAACGCGAGCCGATTTATATTCATTGTTAGCGAGAGCCCTTGCTGAGCCACTGGAAGAGTTGCCCAAAGAGTACTACCTGGGTACTGAGGGTGACGATTTACCATTAGATATGTTTGCTCAGTTGGGCGTTGTCAATGTTCCTGCTAACCGCTTTTTTGTTAATGAGGAGACGGTAAGTTGGTTCGAAGCCCAACAGCATGTGGTACGTGCGGTATTGCCAGAGTTTCGTATTCAAAATGATCCTGCCATCGTCTCACCACAGCAAATGTATTCGTATGAACAACTAGAAATGGATATAAATCGTTTGCTAACTTTATACCCGCAGCTACTTACAGTAGAAGTAATCGGTCAATCTGTGGAAGGACGTTCACTTTATGCTATGCGCATAGGACAAGGAGAACATGAAATCCTCATCGATGCTGCCATCCATGCCTCTGAATGGTTGACGACACCACTTACCATGAAAATGGTAGAAGAATATGCTCATCATGCCCACCACGGCACTCTTTTTGGTCAACACGACGTTGCTGTATTATTGCAAGAAGTATCTTTTTGGTTTATTCCCATGATCAATCCAGACGGTGTTACGTTGGTGCAATCAGGTCCAGATGCCATTATACATGGCGCATTGGCACAACAGATTTTATCTGATAGTGAGGACTTCACAACGTTTAAAGGCTGGAAGGCCAATAGCCGAGGTGTCGATCTAAATCGCCAATTTCCCATTTCTTGGACTACCCTGACCAGTGTACGGGATGAGCCGGCGCCGAGTCATTTTAAAGGCCATGCTCCGCTGAGTGAACCCGAAGCGCAAGCTTTATATGATTTTGCGCGGTTTCGACGGCCTGTGCTGACCCTATCTTTCCATCAACAGGGCGAGTGGCTTTTTTGGTATCATAAGCAAACGGGCGCTCAACTAGAGCGTGATGAGAAAATTGTGCAAGCATTAGCGGCTGTAACGGGTTATCGTTATCAGTATTATAATGACAATGGCGGGAAGTATATGGACTTTGTTATTACTGAACTGGGTGTTCCAGGAATAACGGTGGAAGTGGGTACTGTAGTTGGTGACTTACGTCAATGGCAGCGCATTTGGCAACAGACTCGTACGTTACCCTTGGTGGCAGCAGAGCTTGTCCTACCCCATTTTTAATTGACAGAACTGAATCGGTGTGGTAAAATTTTTGCAAACTATACATGCCTCACCATGGGTGAGGTAGAGGCGCGGTGAATCAACAGTACTGCTTGGGAGAATGGAAATTCCATGAGCAAGCATGAAAGGGAACACCGCCGAAGCCCTTGTCTTCCAGGACATGCGGCTGGGCTGTCAGTGAATAACTGCCAGACTGTCACTGCATATTTCCCTTGATCTGCGGTGATGAGCTATCTCACGGAAGGGTTGAGGTTGTGTGTCCGCGTACGAGCGGCCGACAGCAACCTGTC
>JANKMV010000157.1:0-1487 GCA_024650095.1 Bacillota bacterium
ATTAGGATAACCCCTTGCCACCATTTGTAGGGAACGGTCTTGACCGTTCCGCGTTTTTCAAGATAGAACAATAAAATTCACAACTATCTCAGAAGCGCGGGAACTTTTTTTTACTTTACTCGTCAAAAGGGGAAAGAGACAAGGAGGGGTTCATCATGAAGAAACAACTTATAGCTTTTATCCTCACGATCCTATTGGCATTTCCCCTAACACCTGTATTGGCCTCAACGTACCGAGAGACCGCGATGGACTATTTAGCGGAAACATACAACGTTCCTGAAGAGAGGATTGAACTGTATGAAGGCGGTAGCACAACGCTAGCATACATAAAGGCGTCATTCTGGATGGCCAAGTACACCATTTTGCCGGAAGGGGCCACCGCGTCACCCCAACCACAGGATGTAGCGCCGGGCACGCCCATTACGGATCGAGACCTTCCAATGGATCCCAATGTAGACGATGGTACCATACACGGTGGCGTTTATATTCGTGAGGATACAGGTGAACTTATTACTCAAGAAGAAATGGACGAGTACTTTACGACCGATCGTGGGTTGGCAGAAGCAGAATGGGAAGAATTGAGACGTAAGGCGGGCAAGGTAGACGTGTCCCTTTATAAAAAATTACAAACCACAACCACTACGGAAAAGATAAAAGTAATGATCATGCCTGCTTTTTTGGCAACAGATGAACTCGTAGAGCGTTATCAGTTGCTTAAAGCGGACTATCCCATCATTACTGCGGACTACCCACCACTCGCAGATATGTTCAACAATAGCTATGACTTGCGTGCGGCTTGGACTTTACCCGCAACTGGTGAGATGAACGATTTACCCCTTGAGGAGGGCGAGGGTAGTAATGGCGCGGAGGAACCTGCCTCAAGTGGTCGCACCGTACCGGCAGTACCTGCTGCCGATCTAGGTTTAGATGCCGAAAAAGCTGAACTCGAATTGGAAGCTGCGGTGATTGATCCAGCCAAGCAAGCACCTGATGATGAGTTCAGAGAAAAATATCAGGCCTTTGCTGAAGGTCTCGAGGGTATCCGCGTGGCTGGAAGCTTACCTGCCATTACAGCCATCACCGCGAGTCTAGATAGTATGGATGCGTCTTACGAAGTGCAGGATACAATGATTACTGCAGAACTTACCACGAGTCAAATCAACGAAGTTGCTACCATTAATGAGGTAGTTACAGTCTTGGAAGATAGAGTCTTTACCACCATGGACGACCTTGCTGTAGGTCGAGAAATGGTAGCAGCCCCGGCTATGGACGGAGCCTCAGATTCAGATACATCTAGAGCCATACCCATCCATTTACTCTGGATTTTGGCAGCGGGAGTCTTGCTTGCCATCGTCGCTCGTAAATATTTCCTTCGTACTAAAGCCGAATAAAACGAACATCTCTGTACGCAGATGTTATGGTTAAAAAACCCTATAAAAAAAAGGCTCACCTATCTGTAGTTATGCCACAGGTGAGCCTTTTTTGTA